>JAHITX010000126.1 GCA_018817425.1 Pseudomonadota bacterium | reverse complement strand
GGCAATGGATGCAAAACCTTATTACAAAATCTATAATGTTCCATGGAAGAAAAACATAACGGTTCTTGAAATAATAGTATATGTTCATGAGAACCACGAAGCAATTGCCTTTGATTATTCCTGCCGGGGAAGGGTATGCGGGCGATGCGCCATGATGCTTGACGGCGAACCGATGATGGCATGTTTTACACCCATAAAAAATGACAGGGATATCGTTCTTGAGCCATTGAAGGGTTTTCCGGTTATTCGTGATTTTATAGTGGATAAGAGCAAAATCCTGGAAAGAATTGCCAAAATAGAGTCAAGAGTAAGATCAAAACCACTTGTAGAAAGTGATATCACTGCGGTAATGGACCCGGCCCTGGCTAAAGAGATCGGCAATCTTGAATGGTGCTGCAGATGTTTGAGCTGTGTTGCAGCCTGCCCTGTAATAAATGAAGACAAAGATCCTGAAAAATTTATAGGTCCTGCAGGAATTATTGCATTAGGATTGCGTTACTACGATCCATTTGATGAAGCAGACAGGGTCCTAGAAGCAGTTCAAAACGGCCTTTTTGCCTGTGTTATGTGCGGAGAATGCAATAATGTTTGTCCAGCTGCTGAAATTGATCATCTGAAAGTATATTCCGAATTACGAAAAGAAGCGGAAAAGAAAGGGTTGAGCACATAGGCAGTCATTATAACTTGCTATGCCAGCGGCTAAATATATAAAATTATCTTTATTATATAAAGCAGATAATCTGTACCTTAAGCGTTGACTTTCAAAATTCTTATCGATATATATATAGTAAGAACAAAGTATTAGGATTGTAAACCGCAAAACAGCAAATTAAATAATGTTAAGATGTATGAAAGGATCCTATGAGATTTAATACAAAAGAAAATAGCTGTGCTCCCAACTGTGCAGAAGAAATATGTTTTGTGAATAAAATTATAATTCTTCTTTTAAGTGTTATTGTTATCTATTCTTTTGCATCTACTGTGTATGCGGAAGATCAGATTTCTCAATCTGTTGTGAAAATAATTGCTACCCAAAGATTGCCGGATATAATACGACCCTGGACCAAAAATACTCAGCGTGAGATTTCAGGATCAGGTGTAATAATTGAAGGTGGCAGAATACTTACCAATGCGCATATAGTTGCTTTTGCTCAGCAGATCTATATTCAACCCTATCAATCTGCCGATAAGATTGAAGCAACAGTAATTGCACAATCTCCCGAAGTTGATCTTGCTTTACTGCAAATTAAAAATGATGAATTTTTTGATAGTAACCCCCCCTTATATTTTGATGACAAGCTTCCTAAAGCAAAAGATCCTGTTTCTGTGTACGGATATCCTATGGGTGGTTTTGAGCAATCCGTTACAGAAGGGATTGTGTCACGAATAGAGTATCGGGCCGTTTTTTACGGGCTTCCAAGTTTGCTGATACAAATTGATGCTGCACTAAACCCCGGCAATAGCGGCGGAGCAGCAGTAGCCGGTGGGAAGTTAATTGGTCTTGTTTGCAGTAAAATTATGGCTGCTGAAAACATCGGATTTCTTATTCCTGTTGAAGAAATTCAAATGTTTTTAAAAGATGCCGCTGATGGTAGCTATGAAGGTCAACCTATGATAAATGGGATCCGGATGCAGACGCTTGAAAATGATGCGTTGCGCAGAAGTCTTAATATTTCAGGCGAGACAACCGGAATGGTAGTCCAGGGAGTAAAAAACATATATCCTGACTTTCCACTTAAACCATGGGATATTATCACTCATATTGGTGATTATTCTATTGACAATGAAGGCCGTATCCGGATCAACGGAGACTTAAGACTTCCTGCCACTTATCTTGTTCCAAGGATAGCCAAAGATGGAAAAGTTCCGCTTACAATTATCCGAAAAAAAGAGCAGCTAAAGATAGATGTGCCTGTTAGTGTTGAATCTCAAAAGCTTATAAGGTTTAAAGGTTTCAATTATCCAAGATATTTTATTTATGGCCCGCTGGTTTTTGTTGAATTAGATCAGTTCTATATTCAGCAGGTATTGAAAACCGATAAAATATCGCTTTTACTGGCTGCTATCGGGAGCCCTGTTGTGACTCGCATGTCGGATAATGTTTCTTTTGAGGGTGAAGAATTAGTCGCTGTATTTTCCCCTATGTTTTCTCACAGGATTACCAAAGGCTATGATACAAGAGGCCCCTTTGGAGTAATTAAAAGTGTAAATGATGTGCCGATTAAAAACCTGGTTCATCTTGTTGAGACATTAAGAGATAACAAGGAAGAATTTGTTATCTTCAGATTTGCAAACACAAGAAGTGAATGCCTTGTTTTTAAGCATAATGAGATTGAAGCGGCTACTGAAGAGATTTTAAATGAAAATGGAATCCGGTATCAGTTTAGCGATGATCTTAAAGATGTATGGAGTAAAAAATAACTGAAGGAGATATTTATATATAATGCCTACTGCTTTTAGCGGACTTGAAAATTTTATAAAATCACCTCCGTCATTTATTTCCGGAAAGCGCCTTGGACTTTTATGCAATCCGGCTTCCGTTGACAGTAATTTTAATCATGCAAGGGAATTGATAAACGAAAAATTTCCTGAAAAACTGGCTGCTCTTTATTCTCCCCAGCATGGTTTTTTTTCAGAAAAACAGGATAATATGATTGAGTCTGAAAACATTTTCGATAATACGCTGGGCATTCAGGTTTTCAGTCTATACGGAAAAACACGCATACCGACAAAAGAGATGTTTGAGCCTATTGATATTCTTCTTGTAGACCTTCAGGATGTTGGTACGCGCGTTTATACTTTTATATATACAATGTCATACTGCCTTGAGGCTGCTAAGAAATTTGGCAAGAAAGTTGTTATTCTTGACAGGCCTAATCCGATAGGTGGTATTGCGGTTGAAGGCAATATTCTTTCTTCCGAATATATTTCTTTTGTTGGGCGTTATCCCATACCAATGCGACACGGTCTTACAATAGGAGAACTGGCACAGCTTTTCAATAAACATTTTAATATAAACTGTGACCTTGAAGTAATTCCTATGAAAGGATGGAGAAGAGATATGTTTTTTTGGCAAACTTCTCTTCCATGGATTACTCCTTCTCCGAATCTTCCGAATCCTGTTTCCGCCATTGTTTACCCGGGCCAGGTTATATGGGAAGGTACAAATATCTCGGAAGGACGTGGTACAACTCAGCCTTTTGAAATATTTGGAGCCCCGTTTGTAGAAACTGATAAAATTATATCTTTTTTAGGCGGGAACAAACTTTCCGGCGCCATATTAAGACCGGTTGCATTTGAGCCCACATCAAACAAATGGCAGGGTGAGCTGTGCAGAGGTTTTCAGATTCATGTTACAGATCCCATTAAGTATAAACCATATTATTCATCTTTGAAATTACTTCAAGCAGTATTTCAATGCTGTAGAAATAATTTTGCGTGGAAACTTCCTCCTTATGAATATGAATTTGAAAAATATCCTATAGATCTTATCTCTGGAAATCATGAGATCCGCAGTGCAATTGAAAACAATGTTGATATTGAAGATATAGAAAAATCATGGAAAGTTGAGCTTGAGCAGTATCTTGATATAAGCTCTAAATATCATCTTTACTCGTAAATTGGGTTTGTCGGCTGGGTTATTAATTATGGAAGAAAATGATATCTTATGGAAAAGAAAGATGTTTAAGGGCAACAAAGTCTGGCAGGCCTTTTCATCCGAAGAAAAACCGGTAATTAAAAACGGAAAAGTTTTAATTAAATATAATACCAAGCAGGACTATGAATACTGGGTTTATGAAAATAAACTTGAGCCTGTAGATTCTATAAACACCGATACACAGACAACCAAGAAAAAACCATTGGGTAGAAATTCTTTAAAAAAACCCGATAAAGATTCTGCCTTAAAGGAAATTATACCTTCCGATGCCATTTGTATTTATACTGATGGTGCATCATCCGGCAATCCTGGGCCATCAGGCATAGGGGTTTTTTTTCGTTTTGGAGAACATGAGAAAGAAATATCAAAATATATCGGAATTGCTACTAACAATATTGCAGAACTGGAAGCAATAAAAGTTGCTTTAACGGAACTTAAGACAACCAAAAAACCGGTAAGAATATTTACAGATAGTTCTTATTCTCACGGTGTTCTTTCTTTAAACTGGAAACCAAAAAAAAATATTGAGTTAATAAACTCAATAAAAGTGAAAATGAAAAATTTTCATGATATTAAGCTTATTAAAGTTAAAGGTCATGCAGGTCATAAAGAAAATGAACTTGCCGATTTTCTTGCAACCAATGCTGTAAAAAACGGATCAAAAATTTAATATTAAGGATTCAAGGGTTCCAGGATTCAAGTGAAGGGTGCTTATCTCTTGAATCCTGGAACCATCGAATCCCGGAACCCTTTTTTGAAGGAGATTTAAATGCCGGACAAAATTACTAATCAGGAAGCACAAGCTCTTGCATACAGGAAACGCTACCGCGGAGTTATCGGCGTTTCTCCCAAGATACCAATAAAGGACTCAAAAATATTAAGCCTTGTGTATACCCCAGGAGTTGCTTCATCCTGTTTGGAAATCGCAAGAGATCCCGTACAGTCTTATTCGCTGTCATGCCGCGGAAATACAGTAGGAATTTTAACGGACGGTTCCGGGCTGTTTCGGCTTGGTCATGCAGGTCCTGAAGCAGCACTTCCTGTTATGGAGGGAAAGTCAGTTATATTCAAGACATTTGCCGGTGTGGATGCTCTTCCGATATGCATCAGGACAAAAGATCCTTATGAGTTTATTGAAACAGCTCTTGCTCTTACACCTACTTTCGGAGCATTTTGCTTAGAAGACATTGCCAGTCCCCAAAGCTTTACTATTACAGATCATCTTGAAAGAGCCGCGGATATACCGGTATTTAATAATCATGGGCTTGGAGTCGCAATACCTGTACTTGCAGCTTTGATAAATTCAATGAAGGTTGTTGGTAAGGATATTATCAACGCCAGGGTAGTAATAAATGGCGCCGGCATGGCCGGTCTTGCCAGTGCGGATCTTCTAATAAAAGCCGGGATAAAACAGGTGATAGTGTGTGACAGAGACGGCGCTTTGTATAAATATCGGCTGAAAGGAATGAGCTGGGCGAAATGGGAAATAGTTAAAATCACAAATCCTGAAAATTTTACTGGAACTCTCGAGCAGGCTCTTAAAAACGCAGATGTTTTTATCGGCCTTTCATCCGGAAATGTTCTTAGCGGGGATATGATAAAATCCATGGCAAAGGACCCGATAGTTTTTGCGCTTTCAATTCCTCATCCTGAAATTATGCCGGAAAAAGCGCGCGCTGCAGGTGCAAAAGTTATGGTATTTAACAGAGCTGATTTCCCGAATCAGTCTGATGTTGCGATGATTTTCCCCGGTTTTTTCAGAGGTATTCTTGAAACAAGAGCAAGTAATATTAATACTGAAATGGCACTTTCTGCGGCTCAGGCTCTTGCTGATTGCGTAAGTTCCGAGGAACTTGCTCCTGAGCATGTTATGCCGAAAATATTTGACTTTCGGGTTGCCCCTAAAATTGCGGAAGCGGTTGCAAAGGCTGCTATACAGACAGGAGAAGCCAAAGGGGATGTGGACCCGGCTTTGATTTCCGATATGACACGCAGGTATGTATATGAAGGGCAGTGGCCAATTGAGCCACCTGATCCGAAAAAAAAGTCGATTGAGGAAGAATCTCTTGAGTTTCACAGGCGATACCGTGGGGTTCTCCAGATAAGAAGTAAAATAGCGATCAAGGATAATTATATTCTCGGCCAGTTTTACATGCCTCCTTTTGCGGAAGTGCCGGCCCGATTGATAAGAGAAAACCCTGAATTGATATATGACTACACTGCCAAGGGAAATCTTGTGGCCATTGTTACAGATGGTAGTGCTGTGCTTGGTCTTGGCAATATCGGCCCGCAGGCTGCGATGCCTGTAATGGAAGGCAAAGCAATTTTGTTTCAGACTTTTGCCGGAGTTGAGGCCTTCCCAATCTGTTTATGTACGCAGGATGCAGATCAAATTGTTGAGATCGTAAAAAGAATGAGCCCGACTTTCGGGGGAATAAATCTTGAAGACATATCAGCGCCCCGTTGCTTTTATATCGAAAGACGCCTTAAAGAAGAGATGGATATCCCTGTATTTCATGATGACCAGCATGGAACTGCGATTATTGTCACGGCTGCTTTACTTAATTCACTCAAAATATCCGGCAAAAAAGCTGAGGATGTGAAGGTTGTAATAAACGGAGCCGGTGCCGCAGCCATTGCTGTTTGCAAACTTATAATGGAGATAGGAATAAAACAAATTATACTTTGTGATAAAAACGGGGCCATATATAAAGGGCGAAAAGAAGGTATGAACTGGATTAAAGATGAAATGGCTGAGCAGACAAATCCTGAAAAAACAAAAGGAGATCTTGCTAAAGTCATTAAAGGATCTGAAATCTTTATAGGCCTTTCTGTTGCAGGGGCTCTTACAAAAGAAATGGTCTTAACTATGGCAAAAGATCCCGTCATATTTGCGCTTGCCAACCCAACACCTGAGATTCACCCGGATGAGGCAAAAGAGGCCGGAGCATTGATTGTGGCTACAGGCAGATCGGACTTTCCCAATCAGGTCAATAATTCCTTGATTTTTCCGGGTGTATTCAGAGGAGCATTGGATGTTCGTGCAAGGATGATTAATGAGGAGATGAAGATAGCGGCAGCAAGAACTGTAGCCGCTCTTGTTTCAGACAAAACACTTAATCCCGAGTGCATTATTCCTATGGGAATGGATTTTAATGTTCCTCCTGCGGTTGCTGCTGCGGTTGCGCGTGCAGCTATGGAATCAGGCGTCGCGAAAATTAAAGTTGATCCTGAAAAAATTGCGCAAAGGACTCATACATTAATCTATGAGGGTGAATCGGGGTATCATCTTGAGAATGATTAAATTTGATTGACTTTATTAACGTTCATCAAAGTGTGGCGGGCTTTATTGATTTTGCGATGGAAGTTTATCTATGTCGAGAAGCAGGGTGACGTCCCCGTTTTCCATAATACCGATGCCGGAAAAGAGTTTTATTCCTGACATAAGCTCTCCTGTCGGCAAAACCATGAGAGGCCGGTTCCCGATAATACTATCTACTATAAAATGCAAAGTGGGTTGATTCCCAATAATGGCTGCCTGATTATTAAAATATTTTAGATTTAACACATTATAGCTATTTTTTTTGTTATCTTCTTCCCCGATAAAATTTTTGATATTGTAATAAGAAGTAATATCTTCGTCAGAAGATGCATCTATATTGCTTATTGATTCGACATACAGAGTGGGGATTGCCAGGTTATATTTTCCTATTGAAAATACAATTGCATAAATGATTGAGAGTGACAGCGGTAATTTGATAGTAAACTCTGTTCCCTTTCCAATTTCCGAAGATATGGACAAGGAGCCACCCAGGTAATCAATTGACTGAGCAACAACATTCATGCCAATACCTCTGCCGGATAATTCCGTTGTTTTAGCAGATGAAGAAAAATCCGGACTTAAAATAGTATTGTAGAGTTCCTCTTCAGACATTCTGCCAATATCTTCATCATCCATTGATTGCTTTTCTTTGAGATATTGAATGATGGAAGACTTATTTATACCGCGTCCGTCATCGCGGATTTTGATGAATAAATTCTCTTTTTCACTTCTTGTTTCAATTGTAATTTTACCGTTTGCAGGTTTTCCTGTATTGGTTCGCTCTTCTGCCGGTTCAATACCATGAGCGATACAGTTTCTGAAAATATGTATCATTGGTTCACGAAGACGCTCAAGAAGAGTAATGTCCGCCTGTATTTCACTGCCGATTATTTCAATATTAACGCTTTTATTAGATTCTTTTGCTATATTTCTAATGCTTTTTAAAAAAAGATCTGCAAAATCGCCGACATTCATCAATCTTAGCTGTGTTAACTTAAAATATAGAACTTTCATCAAAGTGGCATAATGATCGATCCAGTTTTTAAGACCCGATGTCATCTGATTGTCTGAAAAAGTTGGAAAATTTTTAGCAAGAAGCTGTATTTCCTGTGTTAGTCCAAGAAGCTCCTCAATAAAAGAATACTTTATTTTTACATGATCTATAGTTAAAGCAGAAGATTGATAAAGGTTTGTTGTTTGATCTTTCTGAGTTGGCGATCCTGTTTTAGTAAGTTCGGAAGGATTTTTTTCAAATTTGGATATCAGACTGCTATACAATTTCTGATCTTCAAAGGTTTCGATGGATCCTTTTTTTGAAACAAGATATCTTAAAAAATCAGAGCTGTCAAAAAGGGCTTGAACGGCATCAGGAGAACTGTTTATTGTGCCCTTTTGAAAAGTCAAACTCCAGTCTTCCATTAAATGGCATAAATCTGAAATTTTATTCAAACTAAGAGCTCTAGCCATACCTTTAATAGAATGGATTTTGCCGTGAATCTCTGCCCACAAAGCAAGGTTTGATAAATCCTTTTCGACCTGCATTAATAGATCATCAAGTTCTTTTAGATATTTGTCTGATTCCTGAGCAAATATCTTTTCATATTTAGTGATATCCATAGGAAAGCTCTAATAATTTTTTCCAGATATAATCTGGTGTTATTAAATTTATATTTTTATCTTCATGGTGATATATGCTTAAGCCTTCGAAGTCGCCGTCTATCCATATCATGCCGATTATTTCATCCGGAATAACAGCAAGCTTTTTATTATGCCATTTAACAATAATTATACGCTGGTTTTGTATTAATTCATCATAAGCACTTTCGGAGTATTCTGAACTTCCAAGAAGAAGTTTGATATTTATTACATCAAAAAGTTCTCCTCTGTAAAATATCAGGCCGGCATAGCATTTTGGAGTAAGGCATACCGGTGTTACTTTATAATCATCAATTATCCTGTAAATATATTCGGATTCTATTCCAATATATTTATCTTTTGATTTAAAAACGAATAATTTCATAGCTGTTTATCATCTTTATTTTCATTATTTAACTTTTTTGGCATTTGTTGCGGCTGTTCCGGAAGGATGAAATGCTGTTGCGTTTCCATCATCTTTTGAGAAAGTTTGTCCAGTAAATTTATTGCGCTTGCCATTTTTTTAACTTCATTTTTCTGGTTACTTGCTGAAACAGTAGTTTTTTGAGTAGATTCATAGTTTCTGGATGCATAAACAGAAAGCTTTTGGAAATGTTCCGAAAAACCTCTAAGTTCCTGGGCCTGTAAAACTGTGGTTTCTTCAATGGTTTTTATTTCAGAAAATATATCTTTTACACCAAGAAGCATATCACTAAATGTTTGAACAATACCGTGTATAATTTTATTTCCTTTATCAATTTCTGCCTGATTCTTGGCTAAGAAATTTTTAAGCATATGATTGTCTTCCAGAATATCTTCAACTAGCTTTGTAATAGCTTTTGATGACTGTTTTGAACTTTCAGCCATATTTCTTATTTCTTCGGCAACTATGGCAAAACCTTTACCGGATTCACCGGCTCTTGTTGCTTCGATTGAAGCATTGAGAGACAGAAGATCTGTTTTCTGGGAAATACCTTCTATTACATTTGTCACTATTTTTATTTTTTCTACTTTTTCAGGTAATCTTGAAATAGGTTGAGCGGAGTCACTCATTTGTTTGAGTACAAGCTCAAGGTGACTTATTATTTCACGTGCATTTATTTCCCCTTTTTGAGTTTTTTTGATTGCTTCATCTACTTTTGAAATAGTTTGGGTTGACTGTTTTACCAGCTTATCCATTACCTTGATAGTGTTGTTAAACTTTAAAGAAGTGTAGTTTACAATTTCCGTTTGTTTGGCAGAACTTTCCGCAATAACTTTGGCTGTGATATCTATATCATTGCTGTTTTCTAAAAGCTTTTTCCCCAGTATTTTTAACATTGAGTTAGTGGTATGGATTTTAAAAGAAACGTTTTTCATATCAAGAAGTAATGCTCTTAGGTGATTAACCATTAAAGAAAATACTTCTTCAAGATCCCGGATTTCATCGCTGGATATGATTTGTATTTCTTGTGTTAAATCGCCACAGCTGATTTCTTTGGCGACCTTGCTAAGTTTATTTAAACGCGAAGTAATTGACCGCGAAAAAATAATTCCAAACACGGTTCCAATAGCCATAGCAAGAGCAATTGAAAGCCCCTGAGCTAAAAAGAAATCATTCGTAGTCTGATTTACCGTTGCAATTACGACAATTACAATTAACAGCAGAATTAAAAAATACATTATAAGTTTGTTTTTTAAGCTTGTTCTTCCCATTTGTCGCAATCCTCCAAAGCCAGTATCAGCCCTACAACTTTATTTTCAACGGTTAATAATGTGATTACAACTCTTATTTTTTTTGAATTAATAATAGTAGTAAATGAGGTTTCGTTAGATTCATTGTTTTTAACAAAATTCTTTACTGTGTTAATAAATTTTGATTTGTCTTCAGGAGAGAAAATATCGGTAACGGGTCGGTTTAAAAGTTCAATGGTGGTCTTGTTTAATATGTCTATGGCACATGAATTTATTCCAATAATTTTTGTATCAAAGTCAATATTTACAATGCCGAAACCAACACATTCTATTATAGCTTTATGAAACCTGATGGAATCTAAAAGATCAACTGCTTCTCTTCTTGGGAAAAGATTGCCGGATTCAATTATTTCAGCGATTTCGGATTTATTAAAAGTATTGTTTTCAATTTTATCTATCAATTCACTTATGTTAACCGCCATTTTTTCCATAGGGCCTTTAGCTATATAATAATCGGCACCTATGCTGGTAAGAGTATCTATACGTTCTATTATCGTGCCTGAAACCGCTACTATAGCAAAACAATTCTCAGGATATTTCATTCGTGCAAATTTTATCAGCTCTGTTCCGTCAATTTTCGGCATTATAATATCAGCAAACATTAAATCAATATTTTCATCTTCAATTTTTGTAATGCCTTCCTTCCCATCGTAGGCTTTTATAACTTTATATTCCCTACTCTCAAGAAGTTCTGATAGAAATTCGACAAAAAAGAAATCATTATCAACTACAAGGGCTGTTTTTGACATATCGTTTCCTTTAAATTATTCTTAAGTTGCCGGCAAAAAAGGGTGCATAGGATAGTTGATTATTGTGATCAGTTTATACAGACTCTTCTGACTTCGTCTATACTGGTCATTCCTTTAATGACCTTAACTATTCCGTCTTGTTTTAAGGTTGTCATTCCATCTTTATAGGCCTGCGTAAAAAGTTCTTCCGTATTTGCAGCTTTTTTTATAAGACTCTTTGTTGTGGGTGTGCCTTCCATAAGTTCATGTATTCCCATTCTTCCTTTATATCCTGATCCGGAGCAGGCCTCACATCCTGCCGGTGTATATAAAACAAGATCAGATGAATATTTTATACCCGTTGCTTCAAACTTATCTTCTCCGTATTCAGTAACTAATTCATAAAATTCATCTTTTGAGGGATTGAATGCTTTTTTGCACTTTGCACATAATCTTCTTGTTAATCTTTGCGCCAGAACACCTAAGAATGCATCTGAAAAATTAAGAGGATTAAGTCCCATATCAAGAAGCCTGGTTACAGTTTCCGGAGCGCTGTTTGTGTGAAGAGTCGAAAAGACAAGATGGCCTGTTAAGGATGCTTCTATACCTATGGAAGCTGTTTCTTTGTCCCTCATTTCACCAATCATGATAACATCGGGATCAAGGCGTAGAAAACCGCGCATAACCCTTGAAAAATCGAGTCCTATTCTTGGCTTGACTTCAACTTGGCGCAAACCTAGCTGAGTGATTTCAATAGGATCTTCTGCTGTCCATATTTTTATTTCCGGTTTATTAATGTGGCCAAGAGCGGAATGAAGAGTTGTAGTTTTGCCGGAACCGGTGGGGCCTACAGCTAGTACAAGCCCGTATGGCATGCTGATGATCTTTTTTAAAATTTTTAAATTGCGTTCATTAAGGCCCATATCATCAACCTTCATTGCGCCTGCTTTTGCAAGAATTCTTAAAACCGTATCTTCGTAACCGCCCGCAGTGGGCATGGTAGACATGCGCAGCTCAAATGTAGGTATACCTCTGCGGTTCATTTTGATCTTTCCATCCTGTGGGAGCCGTCTTTCGGCAATATCAAGGCCGGCCATAATTTTCAGCCTTGAAATAACAGCCGGTGCCATTGTAATTGGAACCTGGAGGTATTCATTGCAAACGCCGTCCATTCTGAAACGGACACTGATCTTTTTGGTAATAGGGGAGGGCTCAAAATGGATATCGGAGACTTCTTTTCTGTAAGCTGTTACAATGATCTGATCAACAAGCCTTACTACCTGGCTGGAAGATTCATCGATATCTTTGCTTGTATCAATTTCTTCTTCCTCTTCTTCAAAAGAAAATTCAGGTATAAGAAGATCAAGATTATCAAGGTTTGATTCCATTGGTTCAGAAGATTTGTCTGCTGAAAAGAAATATGCTATATATTTTATTATATCTTCTTTGATTCCTATAGAAAATTTTATTCTTTGATTTGCCATCAAAGCCTTTATATAATCTGTTTTTCTAAGATCTTTCGGATCATCTACAAGAATTTCTATATAGTTCTTTTCCCAGGTTAACGGAACCCAAGTATAATGAAGAAGAAAAGATTTTTTCAGTTTTCCTATAAGCTCAACAGGAACGGGCAACGATGGGTCAAAACTTTTAAAAGGACAATTATAATATAATGAAAGGGATTTGCCTATGTCCTGTTTCTCAATATTGAAAGTTTCCATCAGAACCGATTCGATGCTTTTACCGGTTTTCTTTGAAAGATCCAGAGCTTTTTGGAGCTGATCCTGAGTAACTAATGATGAGCTGAGAAGAAGATCAAATTTAGAATTATTGGAAGAACTAGATAGCATGGCACTTAGTTTTTTCGATGCCTCTGCATTATTAGGGTCAAGATCCGTTGCTTCCTTGAATAATGAAATTGCAATATCATTGTGGTCTTTTTTAGCCAGTTCCTTGCCAAGCCATAATTTTATCTGAGATATATCTGTAGGTTTAAGTTTGTTTTCACTAATGGTTTTATTTGCTTTTTCAAGGACTGTATTAAAAGGTTCAACTTTAAACAGATTTAAAAGCATTTCAGTAATTATTGTAAACGGGGTATACCCTTCTTTTGAGCAATCGAATTTTAGTAATTTTTCAAATTCTATAGAGGACTTTCTTGCAAGACCAAGCTCTTTAAGAGCAAGTGCATTATTAATAATATCTTTAATATTTCCTGTGTTTGTTATCGATTTTTCAATTATGTTAATATCACTTGCTGATAAATCGGGTGTTGAGATTTTTTTACTGTTATCAACTTCTTTTTTTATCTGGTTTACTTTTTCTTGAATATGTTTGAATTCTGTTGAATCAGTAAAAGAATTGTCTGACAGTAATTTTTCATAAATATGCAAAGCATCACCTAACATCCCCATGGAATAGTAAATTTTGGCTTCTTTGATTTTATTTTTAATTTGGTTTTCCTTGGAAGGGTTGACGGTCATATATAACTAATTCCTTTATCTGAAACTATAGTTACTTGATAAATTCCGGTATATTGCCGTATTAATACCAGCGTTTATGAATTAAAAGATTCCATTAATTTTGAAGCTGTTATATATAATATATATATTAATGTGTTATAGTGTGCAACTCATTTTTTTAAGAGTTTGATGTAAAGTGTGAATTTATAAAAACCGGTCTTTATGCTGGTTTATATTTTGATATATGTGTTGAAAATATATCGAATTTTATGTATATAGGAAAACTTTTCATATTTAATAAAAAATAAGATTGTTTTTTAAAATATAGTCTGATAACTTAATGAGATTGTCAGTAGCTATCACTAAATGTTGATAGTGACAAAATAGGCTAAGGGGGTATTTTTTTTTAATGGAAAATCAGGTTAACTCGAATACAAACGAAGATCAAAATCAGGAAGACATGTTGGATTCCAAATCAGCAGACAATGACAAAGTTCAGGAAATGGATTTTGGGTCTGATACATCGGATGAAATAATGTCTGAACAAGAAAAAAGCCAAGAAGAAAACCAAGAAGAAAGTATGGAAACGCTTATGGATATGTATGATGAAAGTTTTAAGCGTTTTCAGGAAGGTGAAGTTGTCAGCGGAAGGGTTATTTCCATAGACAAAGATTATGTTTTGGTCGATATTGGCTATAAGTCTGAAGGACAGATAAAAATATATGAGTTTAAGGATGAAGACGGCAAGGTTAATATTGAGCCGGGAGATACCGTAGAAGTTATGGTGGAATGGTGGGATGACGAAGAAGAAAGGGTTATTCTGTCAAAAGAGAAGGCCGAGAAAGTCAAGGTATGGGATGATATTAAGAAAGCGCATGATGATGACGGAACTATAGAAGGTGTTATATTAAGCCGCGTTAAAGGCGGTTTTTCCGTTGATGTCGGGGTGCAGGCTTTTCTGCCGGGTTCTCAGGCCGATTTACGCCCTATACGCAATCTTGATGAACTTGTAGGGAAAACGTTTGCTTTTAAGATATTAAAGTATAACAGAAAACGAAGTAACGTTGTTCTTTCAAGAAGAGCTATTCTGGAGCAAGATCGCGATAGCAAAAGAACAGCTACTCTTTCTACAATTTTCGAGGATAAAATTACTGAAGGCTTTGTTAAAAATATTACTGAATATGGAGTGTTTGTTGATCTTGGAGGTGTTGATGGCCTCCTGCATATTACAGACATCTCATGGGGCAGAATCAAGCATCCTGCCGAAATGTTTGCCGTTGGAGACAAGATTACAGTAAAAATTCTGAGCATAGACAAGGAAAAGGAAAGAGTGTCCCTTGGCATGAAACAGCTTGTTGAGGATCCATGGATAAGGGCTTCGGAAAAATACCCCATTGGCGAACGGGTTACCGGCAAAGTCGTTAGCCTGACAGATTATGGTGCTTTTGTTGAGCTTGAAGAAGGTATTGAAGGGCTTATTCATGTTTCTGAAATGTCATGGGCCCGAAAAGTACGCCATCCTTCCAAGATATTTTCTGTCGGTGAAATGGTTGAATCAGTCGTCCTTGATATCAAACCTGAAAACAGGCGGATTTCTCTTGGTGTAAAACAAGTTGTTCCGAATCCTTGGGATATAATAAGCGAAAACTATCCGGTTGGAACTACTATTGAAGGTAAAGTAAAAAATATAACCGATTTTGGAATTTTTGTAGGTATTGATGAAGGTATTGATGGCCTTATTCATATTTCGGATATTTCGTGGACCAAACGCATAAAGCATCCTTCTGAACTTTATAAAAAAGGGGATGTTATCCAGGCCGTGGTTTTGGCAATAGAAAAAGAAAATGAAAGATTCTCATTGGGTATAAAGCAGCTTCAGAAAGATCCGTGGGAAACAGTCAGCACGCGTTATACTGTTGGAAAAGAAATTGTAGGAACAATAACGAATGTAACTGATTTTGGTATATTTGTAGAGCTTGAAGAAGGAATAGAGGGGCTTGTCCATGTTTCTGAAATCAGTAAAGAGAAGATCAAAACTCCTGTTGGAAAATACAATCTTGGAGAAGTGTTAAACGCTAAAGTTATGAATATAAACAGCGTAGAAAGAAGAATAGGTCTTTCCATCAAACGACTCCAAATGGATAATGATCAGAATGTTCTTACAGATTACATAAGTAATATGAAACCAGCGACGTCTGCTTTCGGGGAGATTTTGCGGGAAAATCTTCAGGAAAAATTAAACGGAGAATAATCTTTTACAAAAAAAGCAGCCGAATTGACGGCTGCTTTTTTTGTAAACAACTTTAAACAAATTTTAAAACATATATGTTTTCACGAAGACACCCATTCCTATTTTTTATCTTAGTATCTTCATCTGTCTTTTTTGCGACGATTTTTGGTATTTCCATGCTTGTTTTTCTTGGAACACGTGATTCCGATTTTAATATAGGAGAAAAGGTTGGAGTTATTGAAATATTAGGTGTGATTACCGATTCCAAGGAAATAGTTAATAATATCAAGAAATATCGCGAGAACGATTCTATAAAGGCTATTGTTTTAAGGATAGATTCCCCTGGTGGGGCCGTAGGCCCGTCCCAGGAAATATTCCGGGAAGTCAGGAAAACAATCGGAAAAAAGAAAATTATTACTTCAATGGGCAGTGTTGCAGCTTCAGGAGGATATTATATTGCTGCCGGCACGGATGGTATAATGGCCAATCCGGGTACTATAACCGGCAGTATAGGGGTAATAATCGGTTTTACTAATTTTGAAGAAATTTTGCAAAAAATAGGTTTATATCCGGTTGTAGTCAAAAGTGGTGAATATAAAGATATAGGATCTCCTGTACGTAAAATGACGGAAAAAGAAAAGATATTGCTTCAGGATTTTGTTGATGATACGCATATGCAGTTTGTTGGTGCCGTTTCCAAAGGGCGCAATATGGATGTCGCCAAAGTGAAAGCTATCGCAGATGGGCGGATTTTTACCGGACAAATGGCAAAAAATCTTGGTCTTGTTGATCGTCTTGGCAACATTGAGGATGCAATAGAATGGGCTGGCCGATTAGGAGGAATTAAAGGAAAAATATCCGCTGTCTATTCTAAAAAAGCTGATAGCTCTTTTTT
Source organism: Pseudomonadota bacterium (assembly GCA_018817425.1). Lineage (NCBI taxonomy): Bacteria > Pseudomonadati > Pseudomonadota > Pseudomonadota bacterium. Next base: position 37,704 of record JAHITX010000126.1, on the reverse strand, counting down.
AGAATATTTCATTGAATCTTCCGCTAAAAAAATTGTTAGCCGTGTAGCAAATCCGGAGTTTTTTGCAGGCTATATTCTAAAATCCCCTCTTTAGTTACACATAAAATGTTAAAATAATTGTTGCAGATATAAAATAATATTGTTACATAATCATATTTAAAACGACGCACATCCTTAGATTTGTTGACCTGCTTTATGGTGCTTTTAAAAAATGAAAGTTTAAAGCAGGGTTGAAAAGGGTGGAGGATTAACCAAATAGAAAGGGAGAATAGTAAATGTCATATCTTACAATGAAGGAACTGCTTGAAGCCGGAGTGCATTTTGGCCATCAGACAAAACGATGGAACCCTAAAATGAAACAATATATTTTTGGGGCTAGAAACGGGATTTATATCATAGATCTTCAAAAAACCGTCAGGATGTTTAAAACAGCTTATGATTTTATACAAGACACTGTTGCAAACGGCAAATCGGTTCTTTTTGTGGGTACAAAAAAACAGGCTAAAGAGTCTATTTATGAAGAGGCAAATCGCTGTGAAATGTTTTATATTCAGAACAGATGGCTTGGCGGAATGCTGACAAATTTTCAGACAATAAAAAAGGGTATTGACCGGCTAAATTATCTTAATTCAATTCAGAATGACGGGTCGATTAATTTGTTCCCTAAAAAAGAAAGATTAAAACAAGAAAAAGAAAGAAAAAAACTTGACAGTACATTAGGTGGTATTCGAAGTATGACTGCTCTTCCTGGAGCAATATTTATTGTTGATCCTAAACACGAAGCCATAGCAATCCGGGAAGGCAAGCGTCTGAGGATTCCAATTGTATCTATTGTAGATACAAACTGTGACCCTGATGATGTAGATTATATCGTTCCTGGAAATGATGATGCTATACGTTCCATAAGACTTATTTCATCCAGAATAGCCACAGCCTGTATAGAAGGCAAAAAACGGCTGGAAGAAAAAAAGCAGGCGGAATCCGATAAAGAAATTGGAGATGTTGCTGAAGCAGAAGAAACTACTTCTGAATTAAAACCGGGTGAGAGAAAAGTGATCTCAAACGGCACTGACGGCCCGGTGATTGAAATTATCAAGAGAGCAACTCCGGAAGTAATAAAAGATATCGAAAGTGCAGAATAATTAACGGGAGAAAATAAGATGGGATCAATTAGTGCGGAAACAGTAAAGCAACTCCGGGGGAAAACCGGAGCAGGTATTATGGATTGTAAGGAGGCTCTTTCCGTATGTGAGGGAGATATGGATAAGGCTGTAGACCATTTAAGAAAAAAAGGTCTTGCTACAGCAGCAAAAAGAGCCGGAAAGGCTATGACGGAAGGGACAGTCCAATCTTATATACATATGGGCGGAAAGCTTGGAGTACTTGTTGAAATAAACTGTGAAACCGATTTCGTTTCAAAAAATGACAATTTCAAAGATTTTACTAAAAATATAGCAATGCATATTGCGGCAGCTAATCCAGTCAGTATCCGGCGTGAAGAAGTGTCACAGGAACTTGTTCAAAGAGAAATGGCAATATATCGAGATCAGGCTAAAGAAATGGGTAAGCCTGAAAAAATGATCGATAAAATAGCGGATGGAAAGCTTGAAAAATTCTACAAGGAAAATTGTTTGATGAATCAGGCTTATGTACGGGATCCGAATATTACCATTGCCGACTTGCTTAGTGAGTTGATTGCAAAAACTGGAGAAAACATTATAATTAAACGGTTTGTAAGATTCCAGATCGGAGAATAATATACATTGAAACCTCCACAATACAAAAGAGTACTTTTGAAGTTAAGTGGTGAAGCTTTGATGGGGGATCAGGGTTTCGGAATAAGTTCGGATGTTATAAAATATGTTGCCGAAGAGATCCGGTCAGTATTTGATCTTGGCATTCAAATAGCAATAGTTGTGGGAGGAGGAAATATCTTCCGGGGTATTGCCGCAAGCTCATTTGGAATGGATCGGACCTCTGCAGATCATATGGGGATGCTTGCAACTGTTATAAACAGCCTTGCTTTACAAGATGCGCTTGAAAAGAATGATATCGCAACACGGATTCAAACTGCGATAACGATACATGAAGTAGCTGAACCTTACATACTTAGAAGAGCAGTTCGTCACCTTGAAAAAGGGCGTGTTGTTATTTTTGCCGCAGGAACCGGTAATCCGTACTTTACTACAGATACTGCTGCTGTTTTAAGGGCACAGGAAATTCATGCCGAGATTCTGCTTAAAGCAACAAAGGTTGACGGATTATATGATTCAGATCCGGTTATTAACAAGGATGCGAAATTTCTAAAAAGCGTAACCTACATGGAGGTTCTTGAAAAACAGCTTAAGGTAATGGATATGACGGCTATATCTCTTGCTATGGATAATCACCTGCCGCTTGCAATTTTTAATCTTAGGACAAAGGGAAATATAAAAAGAGTTATATGCGGTGAGGATATCGGAACCCGCATTTTCAATTAAGCAACGTACGTTTTCGCCTTTGTGAAAACCGATATTTAGCTTTTCACGAACATACCAAAATTATTATAGAATATAAAACTACATTTTCTTTGCTTAATAGATAAGGAGTAGCTCATGATAGAGTCATTATATCAGGAATTAAAGGAAAACATGGGCAAGTCGATATCTGCCCTTCATAATGAATTGAAAAGAGTAAGAACCGGGCGTGCCTCGTTGTCAATTCTTGATGGTATCAGAGTTGATTACTACGGGACTTTGACTCCGCTTAATCAGATGGCCTCTCTTGCGGTTCCTGAGAGCCGCTTAATTACCGTTCAACCCTGGGATGTATCTGTTATTAAAGAGATTGAAAAAGCCATATTAAAATCGGATCTTGGCCTTACACCATCAAATGATGGCAAAATCATTCGCATATCTATCCCGCCTCTTACGGAAGAAAGAAGAAAAAAACTGGTTAAGGTTGTGAATAAAATGTGCGAAGACTATAAAATTGCCGTCCGTAATTTAAGGCGCGATTCGAATGAACTGATTAAGGGTTTCAAAAAAGATGGTGAGATAGCGGAAGATGCTGCTTTTAAAGCACAAGATGGTGTGCAAAAAATAACGGATGAACATATAAGGATTATCGATAATATATATAAAGAAAAAGAAAAGGAGATCCTTGAATTCTAGCTCATCAATTGATTCGCTTGGTCTTGATACTTCAAAACTTCCCAGACATATAGCTATAATAATGGATGGTAATGGGCGATGGGCAGAAAAGCGTCTGATGAACAGAATTAAAGGGCATCAATCGGGATCTGAAGCCGTAAGAACAATAGTTAGGACCTGTCGTGAAATTGGTATTTCCGTTTTGACTCTTTTTGCATTTTCAACAGAAAACTGGCAGCGTCCCAAGATTGAGATATCAGCCTTAATGACCCTGCTTAAAAATTTTCTTGATTCTGAAGTAAAAGAGATGATGGGAAATAACATCCGTTTAAATGCAATCGGGCAGATCCAAAAGCTTCCTGAAGGAGTCCGCAAATCTTTAAAAAAGACGATGGATTTAACCGTAAAAAATAATGGGATGCTTCTTAACCTTGCTTTAAGCTATGGCGGAAGGGCTGAACTGGTTGATATGGTTAAGGTTATTGCAAGGAAGGCAAAAGATGGAAATATTGATCCTGAATCAATAACTGATGAAATTGTTGAAAACAACCTTTATACTACCGGTATGCCCGATCCTGATTTGCTTATTAGAACAAGTGGTGAAATGAGGGTCAGTAATTTTCTGCTCTGGCAGATTGCTTATAGCGAAATTTATATAACCGATACCTTATGGCCGGATTTTGGCAAGGAAGAACTCATTAAAATTATACTTAATTATCAGAATCGTGAACGCAGGTTCGGTAATGTCGGTTAGTTAATACTTACTAATAAGCGCCCACCGGTTATAGTCTACTCAAGGGTTGGGAAAATAATCTCGCTTTGGGGGGAAACTTTAGTTTAATATTATTTTTAGACAAAAGGGTTCCAGCGGTCAAGGATTCGAGGGTTCAAGATTTAGATGTAAGTGATATTTTGCTTGAACACTAGACCCCTTAAATCCTCGAACCCTCAAGCCATCAGCCCTGTCTTACGATGGCGACTTAATTCCAATTATTGAAATATTTAAGCAGTTTATAGGATATATGCATGCATTTAAAGCGTTGGATTACAGGACTTACAGCGCTTCCTTTTCTTATATTGCTTATAAGTAAAGGCGGAAGTATAGCATTTGCCGTTTTTATAAGCATTGTGTCAATCATTGCCCTATTTGAATATTATGAAATAGTGCTTTATCCCCAAAAAAGGCAGAGTATAAAAAATGCATTGCCTCTGATATCATATCTTTTCGGAATAATAATCATATTTGTTGTATACAGGGATATGCCGGATATTGTGTCTTTTTTGATTGTATTTAATCTTATTATTTCAGGTTTTATTTCTCTTTTTAAGTTTAAAACAAATAAGGATATTATATGGCTGGTTGTAAAACAGCTTATGGGCCTTATATATATTCCGCTTTTTCTCTCATATCTTATTTTAATCAGAAATGGCAGTGATGGAATTGCCTGGATTTATTTCTTGCTAATATTGGTTTTTGCAGGAGATACAGGGGCTTTTTATGCAGGTACTTATTTTGGAAAACATAAGCTTTGTCCATCTGTCAGTCCCGGAAAAACAATAGAAGGATCTTTAGGCGGATTGGGATTAAATATTGTGGCAGGTGGTATATTTAAATATTATTTTCTGTCATCATATTCATGGGGGATTTCTATTTTATTATTTATTTGTGTCGGAATTGCAGGACAGATCGGGGATCTTTTTGAATCAGAACTAAAAAGATCTGCCGGCGTTAAGGATTCGGGGTCAATATTACCCGGACATGGCGGTATTCTTGATCGTATCGACGCTCTTTTATTTGCTGCGCCGGTTGCCTGGGTTTTTAAGGAATTTTTGTTTTAAAAATGAAAACGGGTTTAATATAATGAAGTCTTTATCTATATTGGGTTCAACAGGATCAATCGGAACCAATACTCTAAAGATAGTCGAAATGTTTTCGCATAAGTTTCGGATAAAAGCGCTTGCGGCGAAAAATAATGTAATACTGCTTGCTGAGCAAATTAAAAAATTTAAACCTGATATGGCTGTGGTCTTTGATGAACAAAGCGCCTTAGAGCTTGAAAAAGCTACTTCCGGAATAGATATTAAAATTCTTTATGGAACCGAAGGCTACAAGGCAGCCGCGTCTTTGGATGGAGTCGATATGGTAGTTGCCGCAATTGTTGGTTCTGCCGGGCTTTTGCCGGTATTATCTGCAATTGATGCCGGAAAGGATATTGCACTTGCCAACAAGGAAACTCTTGTTATGGCAGGTGATATAGTTATCAAGAGTGCCAAGGAAAAGAACGTTAAGATACTTCCTGTAGATAGTGAACATAGCGCAATTTTTCAGTGTCTTTCCGGTCAACGTAAAAAAGATATGGATAAGATACTGCTCACAGCTTCGGGGGGGCCTTTCCTTAATCTTCCCTCAACTGAATTTGGCAATATTACACCGGAAGATGCAATAAACCATCCGGTTTGGCAAATGGGTAAAAAAATAAGTATTGATTCTGCTACAATGATGAATAAAGGACTTGAAGTTATAGAAGCCAAACATCTTTTCGAGGTTTCGGTTGATACTATTGAAGTACTTATTCATCCTCAAAGCATTGTTCATTCTATGGTGTCATTTAAAGACGGAACGGTTATTGCCCAAATGGGTGTCCCGGATATGAGAGGGGCTATTGCGTATGCTATGTCTTTTCCGGAAAGGCTTTCCATAGGACAAGATTCTCCTGATTTCAATTCTATCGGGTCACTTACTTTTCAAAAACCTGATACCGACAAATTCCCTTGTATTGATCTTGCTTTTTATGCGGGTAAAATTGGAGGAACTCTTCCGGCCGTTTTGAATGCGGCAAACGAAATAGCAGTTGAAGGTTTTTTAAACAAAAGAATATCCTTTGCAGATATTCCTCAAGTAATAAGAAAAACAATGGAAAAGCACTTTGTTATTGCAAATCCGGCGCTATCTGATATTCTCCAGGCTGATAATTGGGCGCGCAATTTTGCTTTGGAGCAAATCATCGAATAAAAGGATTTTAGAAAGCTGTATAATTTATGGGCACAGATTTTATTGCATTCATTATAGTACTCGGGGTACTGATTTTCATTCATGAGCTTGGCCATTTTCTTGTAGCCAGGTATTTTGGAGTAGGAATCGAAAAATTTTCTCTTGGATTCGGGCCAAGGCTTTTCGGGAAAAAAGTCGGGATCACGGATTACCGCGTTTCAGCAGTTCCACTTGGCGGGTATGTTAAAATGGTAGGTGAAGATCCTGATGCGGAGCTTGACCCGGAAGATATTTCAATTTCATATAGCCATAAACATGTTTTTAAGAGAATTTTAATTGTTGCTGCCGGGCCAACCTTTAATATTCTTTTGGCTGCTGTCATTTATTTTGGATTTTTTTCGGTTGTGGGAATTGAGGATGTCACACCTGTAATAAGAAATATCGATATTGGAGGTCCGGCCCAAAAAGCAGGGCTTGCAAAAGGCGATTTGATTCTCTCTATTGACAAAGCGCCGGTTGATTCATGGTATGATATTTTTAATGCCATTAAACGCAGCGACGGGCGTACGCTTTCACTGAATCTTAAGCGGGATGATTCTGAAATTGCCATAGCACTTTCTCCACAATTAAATACAGGCCAGGATCTTTTTGGGGATGAGGTCAAATATTATGATTTGGGGATTTCCGGCTATCCGGAAATAGAGGCAATTATAGGCGGGGTATCGAATGGTTTTCCTGCCCAGGTAGCCGGGCTTGAAAAAAACGACAAAATAGTTGCCATTAATGGTGAAAAAGTCAATAGCTGGAATAAAATGCAGAAGATTATATTAGAAAGTCAAGGCAAGATTCTTCTGACAACTATTCAACGTGGTGATTCTTTTTTTGATGTAAAAATAACCCCGGTGCTTAAAAAAAATAAAAATGCATTAGGTGAGATTGAAGAAAGCTATAAGATTGGTGTTTCAAGCGCTGGTGGTATTTTGCCGGATGAAGATAAGTTTTTGAAAAAATTTTCAGTTATTGAAGCTTTGTTTGAAAGCGTGAGGCAGACTTATAGGTTTACACATTTAACGATTGTAAGTATTGCAAAGCTGATACAGGGCAAGTTATCCATCAACACTCTTGGCGGCCCAATAATGATTGCTGAGATGGCCGGACAACAGGCTAGAGAAGGTGCTTCCGATTTTCTGTTTTTTATGGCTCTTATCAGTATAAATCTTGCAGTGTTGAATTTTCTTCCTATACCGGTTTTAGATGGCGGGCATTTGTTTTTCTATTTTATTGAAGCTGCAATAGGAAAACCGGTAAATACAAAGATTCGTGAAATAGCCCAGCAGGTTGGTATTTTCGTACTAATTTTGCTTATGATCTTTGTTTTTTACAATGATATAACCAGATATTTTTTTAGTTGATAAAGATAAAATAAAATGCCGCATAGACTTGAGATCGCATTAAAACCCGAAATGCTTGATGCAGAAGGTGAAGGTATTCGTTTAAAAGCGAAAAATTATTTCGGAATTGAACTTGCAAAAGTACGCACCATTTCAATTGTTACCATTGATGCCGCTTTAAATAAAGACGAGCTGAATTTGATTCAGGCCGCAATTTTTACAAACCCTGTTATACAAACTTCATCATTTGATCCTATTGCAATTGATTTTGACTGGATAATATGGGTTGGCTATAAACCGGGGGTGAAAGATAATCCGGGCAGTACTGCGGTAGAAGCCATAGAAGATTTGATCGGGACAAAAATTTCCGGATCTTTTAAAAAAGATGCAGCAGTTTATACGTCTAAACGGTATTGTATTAAGGGCCATGACCTGTCACGTAAAAATATTGAAAAAATTGCCCGTGAACTTCTGTCAAATGATATTATTCAGCAGACTAAAATTTATTCAAAAGCCGATTGGAATAGTAAGGAAGGAATTGGTTATATTATTCCAAAAGTAGTATTAAACCATATCCCCACTGTTTCAACAATATCAATAAAAAGCGATGAAATATTACAAAAGGTCAGTGATAAAAGAAACCTTGCCTTAAATCCGAATGATATTTTTGCAATAAGATCTTATTTTTTAAGAGAAGATGTTCTGGCCGCACGGGCTACCGAAGGTTTGTCGGAGCCAACAGATCTTGAGCTTGAATATATCTGCCAGGCAAGAAGCGATCATTGTAATCACAATACATTCAGGGGATTATTCCGCTACACAGATCTTGAGACAGGAGATACCGAAACAGTTGATAATCTTTTTAAGACCTGTATAGAAGCTCCAACTCTTTTTCTTAAAGATAAAAAACCATGGGTTGTTTCGGTATTGTGGGATAATGCCGGAGCCGGGCTTTTTGATGAGGATAACTATTATGTCATAACCGGTGAAACACATAATTCACCTTCCAACATGGAAGCATATGGCGGAGCCATCACGGGAATAGTTGGAGTATATCGTGATCCTTTAGGTACGGGAAAAGGCTCAAAGCTTATCATGGGCAGTTACGGTTTTTGTGTAGGGCACAGGGATTATAATGGCCCGTTGATGCCGCATCTTCATCCAAGACGTCTTTTAGATGGAGTTATAGAAGGAGTGCGAGACGGCGGAAATAAAAGTGGGATACCAACGCCGTTTGGCCAGGTTCTTTTCCATCACGGCTATATGGGAAAATGTCTTGTATTTGTTACCGCTCTTGGAATTATGCCTGCAACAATTAAGAAAGAACCTGCCGAACTAAAGAAAACATCTGTCGGAGATTTTATTATCATGTGTGGCGGAAGAGTAGGAAAAGACGGCATACATGGGGTTACGGCTTCATCGGAAGTCTTTTCCGAAAACACTCCGGCAGGCCATGTCCAGATAGGTGATCCCTATACTCAAAAGAAAATGCACGATTTTCTGCTCGAAGCCCGTGATGAAGGCCTTATCGCTTTTATAACCGATAATGGCGGTGGAGGACTTTCATCATCTATAGGAGAATCCGCCATATATTCAAATGGCTGTGAAATAGATCTTGATAAGGTTCCATTAAAATACGAAGGCCTGGACCAGTGGGAAATATGGGTTTCGGAATCTCAGGAACGTATGACTGTTGCAGTAAAACCTGAGCATCTTGACAGGTTTTTTGAACTATCTGCAAAACATGCAGTTGAAAGTACTGCAATCGGGGAATATACCAATTCCGGAAAACTTCATATTAAGTATAATAGTAAAACCTGTGCTTATGTTGATATGGATTTGCTTGCGGCAGGCTTTCCTCAGTGGGAGTTTGATGCTGTATGGTATCCACCTGCTATGCGCGGTCTTTATGAGCCTGTGATAACAGAGCCCGAAGATTACAATAAGCTTTTACTTGATATTTTATCTCGTCCGAATATCTGCTCAAAAGAGTGGATCTGTAAACAATATGATCATGAAGTACAAGGCGGTAGTGTTATCAAACCGCTTGTAGGAAAAAAGCGCGATATAAACAGTGATGCAGTTGTAATAAGACCTGTGCTTGATTCAAATAAAGGAATTGCTTTTTCACAGGCAATTTTACCTATGTATTCGGCAATTGATGCTTTTCATATGACATGCTGCACGATTGATGAAGCTGTCCGGCGTCTTATTTGTGTTGGTGGTAGTATGGATCATATAGGAGGAGTGGATAATTTCTGCTGGCCGAATGTTCAGTATCATCCGGTTAACAATCCCGATGGAAAATTTAAAGCCGCCCAGCTTGTGCGCTCCTGTAAAGCGCTTGCAAAAACATGTCTTTCATACGAGATACCGCTTCTATCCGGAAAAGACAGCATGTATGTGGACGGATACCTATCGGGCAAATACGGCGAATCCCACAAAACGTCAGCTCTTGAAACCATGCAGTTTTCAGCCGTATCCGTAATAAATGATATTCATAAGTGCATTACAATGGATTGCAAAATTCCCGGAGATCTTGTGTATGTGCTGGGCGAAACCCAAAACGAACTGGGCGCTTCTGAATATTATGAGCATTTTGGTTATATCGGATTAAATGTGCCGCAAGTATTTCCCGTTCAATTCGTTAAGCTCTATAGAGCGCTTTGTGAGGCTATTGACAAAGGTCTTGTAGCCTCAGCCCATGGCATTTACCGGGGGGGCTTGGGTGTGCATCTTGCGATGGTTGCTATGGGAGGTGATCTTGGTTTAAGGGTGGATATAGATTGCGTACCAATTAATGGGCTTGATCGTATTGATTCGATTTTTTTTTCAGAATCAGCCGGCCGGATTATAGTAACTGTTGCGCCTGAAAACAAAAATATTTTTGAAAATATTTTTAACGGGCTTTGTTATGCAAATATTGGTGAGGTTACGGAAAACAAAGAATTGATAGTAAATAGTACCAAAAACAAAAATATTATTTGCCTATCTGTTGATGCATTAAAAAAAGCATGGAAACAGCCTTTTGGAGAGCTGATATGAGCAAGGTTAAAGTTCTGGTGCTTGCCGGATATGGCTTAAACTGTGACTACGAAACTGCATATACTTTTGAACTTGCCGGCGCAAAAGCTAAAAGGGTTCATATAAACAGCCTTATTGGCGGAGATATTAGCCTGTCTGATTTTAATATTCTGGTTTTTACAGGAGGATTTGGCTGGGGTGATGACCATGGGGCCGGAGTAGTACAGTCTGTTAAACTTAAAACAAAACTTGGCGATACAATACTTGAATTTGTTGATAAGGGAAATCTTGTAATAGGAATTTGCAATGGATTCCAGGCTATAGTAAATATGGGTCTTTTGCCGGGATTTGATAATAACTATACCACAAGATCTCTCGCATTAACTTTCAATGACTGCGGAAATTTTAAGGATTGCTGGGTGGATCTTAAAGTAAATAATTTGTCCCCCTGTGTATTTACCAAAGGATTGGATAATATTGAACTTCCCATAAGACATGGAGAAGGGAAGTTTTATTCGGATGAATCAACCATAAAAAGGCTTGTTGATAATAATCAGGTTGTTGTTCGGTATGCGATGCCGGAAGGAAAACCGGCGAACGGAAAATATCCTTACAATCCAAATGGATCTGTAGAAGATATTGCCGGTATATGTGATCCCAGCGGCCGCATATTCGGTCTTATGCCTCATCCTGAAGCCTATAACCATTTCACAAACCATCCTGACTGGACAAGACGCAAAGAAAAGCTGAAACGCTTAGGTGAAAATGAGTGCAAGCAAATTCCTACCGGCATACTCATTTTTAAAAATGCCGTAGATTATATTATGGCTTCGCAATAAACCTGATACCGCTGCTCTTGATGTTACCGTCACAATTCATGCTATTAAATTATTTAATAGCTCTATAAATAAGTTTAATGGTTTGCCCTGTAAAGCTTGTTATTTCAGTTTGTGTTCATGCTGGATTCCCGGCATTTAAATAGAATAAATTTTAGTTATATCAATTGATAATGCGTAAGTTGCATTTTCTGGAATCAATCAGTACGTGTATATATACATATTGGCATGAGGTTTGTATAGTAACTTACTATCCAAGCAATATAGTTTAACAAGTTGTTGGATTTAAGTAACGGAGAGTAAAGGATGCAGAAAAAAGCCGGTTTTTCATTAGTTGAGTTAATGATAGTATTAGGTATTATTGCAATTCTATCTGCAATAGTAACACCAAATATTATAAGTTGGTTAAAAGGCCAGGGGTTAAAAACTGCCGTATCGGAACTACAGGGAAATTTGCAGTTGGCAAAATTGAGTTCAATAAGGCAGAATCAGAGTTGTACAGTTACATTTGATAAAGGCGAGGGAAGTTATTCTATTCCATGTGCTAATAAAAATGTTATGTTAAGCAGTTATAGCGGCGGGGTTGTTTTTGGAGCGTCAACTACCGATGAAATGACCTTCACTTCAGCTGGCATTTGTTCGTTCAATAAGAGTGCTTATCTGACAGATCAAAAGAACTCGGCGTATTACAGGATACAAACCTTTAATTCCGGTGGAATTACTGTTTCAAAAGTCGATAGCTCTAGCTTTTAATAGGAATTGTTGATATGAATTACTTAAAAAAAATATTTAGAACCGGTTTGCATTATACAGGCTCAAACAAAGGGGTTACTCTGGTTGAGCTTATGGTTGTAATGGGACTTACAACTATTGTTCTTGGGGTAATATATGCAGCCTATCATACTCAATCCAGGATGAACATAAAAGAGACCGCTGTTGTTAATATGCAGCAGAATATAAGAGGCTCTTTGTATCTTTTTGAAAAAGACATCCGTATGGCCGGATATAATCCAAATCCAACTGCAACCGAAAATTTTGGGATAATTGATATAACTGATATAAATGGAAACAGCGCAATAACTTTTACTGCCGATATAGATGGAGATGGACTCGTAGGTAGTGACACTTTCTATTATCAAATATATGATTACACGAGCGGAAGTCCTGTCGGAATTCTTGATCTGGGAAGAAAAAAGGGTGCTAGCCCAGGATATACAATAGTTGCCGAAAGTATCGATGCATTAGGTCTTGCATATGCTTATGACAACGACGGAGACGGTCAACTTGATGTATCTCCCAGCGGTTTTGTTTTATGGGCAATAGATACCGATGGTAATAACAAGCTTGACAGGATCCTTGATACCAATGATAGCGGTGTAATAGATTTAGATGATGATGAAGCTGGAACGGCTCTGTCATCTGAGATTGATCTTGATAAAATAAGAGCTATTAAGGTTTGGATTCTGGCTAGAACCAAGACATCTCTATTACAATATATGGATAGTAATACTTATGTTGTTGCCAACAGGCATATAACGCCGAACGACAGCTATAAACGGGAGTTGTTGGAAACCACCATTAAATGCAGAAATCTTGGTTTTGAGTGATTTTATATATTTTTAAAGGAGTTTTGGAATGAACAGCAATAACTTTAATGAAAATATTATCGGTATTGAAGATAAATCAGACAAAAAATCTGATAATAATGGATATACGATGATAGAAGTTCTTATTGCTCTTGCCATTTTTTCAATTGGAATTTTGGGATTGGCAAAAATGCAGATAGCATCAACCAATCTTAACAGCTATTCAAGAATGGCGACTGAAGCCACAACAATGGGTGGTGATGAGATGGAAAGGCTCATGATTCTTTCTTATGGTGATTATGATCTTAATCCTGCATTTAATTCAGAACACTCTTATACAAACAATAATCGTACAGTAACATGGACTGTTACGGATAATCCCGATCACAAGTCCATAAATATGATTATTACATATACTATAGCAATTAGTGGAACTACAAAGACTATTAGACTAAATTATATAAAGCCACAGGATATTTAAACTCAGAATATTAAAGATAAAGATCCCTAAAATCAGGATTCAGGTACTGGTTTATAATATAAAATACTTGTTAGAAAGGCTCTGGTTATGAAAAAAACCGTAACAATATTAAACAATGAAAAAGGATCGGTAATGGTGGTTGTCATTATTATGATGGCGCTTTTGCTTCTTATGGGAATAATGTCAACAAAGCTTAGCATTGTTGAAATGCAGATTCTTCGTAATACCATACTCTCAAAACAGGATTTTTATGCTGCTGAAGGAGGTGTTACTGAAGTGTCTGCCGATGTGAGTTATGCCGATCTTCCCGGCAGGGATTGCGGAGGTCGTGATAGTTGTTCCGATGATTATACAATAACAGATATCGAAACAAAGAAAATATTGACGGAAACTGTTAAAGGTGCAAGCTCAACTGAACTGTCGGATATTAACAATGTAAAAGATACAACCTGGCCAACTAATTATGCCGACAGTAATAATGAATATGCTTACAGGGTTATTTACGATGGCGAGGGTCCGATACCCAAAGGGTACGGTACGGGATTTACTTCATATATATTCGATGTAACGATAAGAAAACAGGAAGGTCCCACTCCGGCCCAAATGTATAGTACTATAAATGAAGGATTTAGAAAAATTGGTCCCAAGACTAATACTTAGTATTTAAGTTGGCTGTAAAGGAGGAATTATGAAACCAATCAGAAACTCTGTGGTTAAATCAAGTGGAAAGATGAAAACAAGACCATATATTTATTTAGGTCTTGCTATAGCTATATTTCTGTCGGCAGCAAGTATGCTTGCTTTTGCAGACGACACAGATATTTACCGGCCGAAAGTCAGGCATAATGTAACTATTCTTGTGGATAATTCCGATAGTATGGCTTTTGGTGTTTATGATAATGATATAGATTATCATCAATTCTACAAATATATATGCGAGCTTTGTGATGGAGGAGCCTGCGACTGGAAAGCTGCATGGGACCCTGTTGCCGGAGGAAGCGGAACCGGTTCTGCGTATTATAATGATTCAAACGCTTTTGACAGAACTAAAATATATCTTTTAAACGGCAATATAGGTTTTGCAAACGGAATTACGGGTGATGCTGCCGATCCGTCTTATTTATGGTATGGTGACGGGTTGGCAGATACAAAAACGTATATCACAGCAGCAGGAGAACTCAAAGATATAAATGGAAAGCATCCTGGAGAGGCAGGATATGAGGGGCGTGTGAGCACCGTAGTGGATTCGACAACAGGGGAAGTGATGGTTACTTTTGATGGAGAACCGCTGCCGAATAATCAGGAAAAGAAACTTCATGACTGGCAGGAAAATCCTGACGGATCAAGAGTAGATAAAGGATTTGCCGGCCTTATCAGGGCTCCCGGATATACCTTCAGCGGTTATTTTTACAAATCCGGAGGAAATAGCAGCTTGGCGGCAACAAACCCTGCGTCTTCATATACTTCAGATGTTAATCTGGCTGCCACTGATGACGGAAAGGCAAAAGACTATTTCTTTATTACCGGCAACTGGATTAATATGCAAACGGTCTATAACCTGTGGATAACAACCAATCAGAATAAAGACTATGAGGCATGGACATACTGCACTTACCCTGCCGAGTTTTATACTCCGGTTGTTGATTTTTACCTGGTTCCGCCCAAAGATTATGATGGAAATTATTTTCCTGCTTACGATTCCTTACAGGATAGGGATACCAATAATATTATCTATAACGGAGAAGCATCAAAAATCAAAGTTCATTTTGAAAGCCTTTCTCTTGCAGCAGGTGACAAGATAGAGCTCTATGATGAAAGCGGAACAAGTGGAGACCCGGCTATTATTATTACTTCCATGCCGGCAGACGGCTGGACAGGCTGGATAACGGGCAAACAGGTTCTTGTTCGCTTCATTACCGATTCTGATCCTGATACTGTATCCACAGGTTGGAAAATAGATTCATATCAATACCAATCAAAGACCGATTATAAATTTTTCACAAGGCTTGAAGCAACTATTGACGCAATTATTAATGTTGTCGAAGCAACACGAGGAAAGGTTAACTGGGGGGTTCAGGCATTTGGCGAATCACACGGAACTCCTGCAATGAATCCGAGTTTTAATGATGATGAGCAGAGACAGGGAGTTATTAATAATTTGCTGCATTTTAGCGCATCAGGCCCTTCAAATATCGCAGAGTCATTGGATCTTGTCCTGCAAGAATTCAATACCAGATCTGACCTGATTCAAAGGAGTTGCAACCAGAACTTTGTAATTACAATTTCAGATGGCTATGCGGATAATGATACTTTAGGGGTTGACTGGAATTCATCAGTTACAAATTATGCTGAGCTTGATAATGCCGAAGACACTCAATATCATTATACCCAGGATCCTTATCAAAATCCTACTCCTGATCCTGATTATTATGATGATATAGCTGGATTTATGTATTCTCATAGATTTTTGGATTATTCACCGATTCCCGAAGATGAAAGAGAGCGTTCCGCAGATAATATTGTTGTTCACAATATTGGTTTCAGCACCGAATCATCAATGTTAAAACATGCTTCGGAACTGTCTAATGGCGTGTACCTTACGGCATATTCAAAGTCCCAGCTTGTTAATGCTTTTTATGCATTGGGGATTCTTATAGCGGAATATACTTCATATACTGCCCCGGTTGTTTCTGTGGATGAAACAAACAGGGTTCAGTCCGGTGACAGACTTTATATGGCTCTTTTTAAGCCGAACGAGAGTCTTTACTGGACAGGAAATATTAAAAAATACGGACTGCTTTATGGGGAAAAACCTGATTGCGAAAATGATGCTGAATGGTATGTAGTTGATAAAACAAATAAATCAGCGACAACATGTGTTGGTGAAATGATTCCGGAAACAACATCTTTCTGGTCAAGCAGTTTTGACGGAGGTGATGTTGAAAAAGGCGGAGTAGCCCAGGTTCTTTACAATAAAATACCATATACTTCCGGAAAACTAACGACAACTAATGCAACTTTTAGAAATATTTACAAATGTGACGGCTCATTAAATCTTGTTAAAGTTGGGACGGATACTCTTACAAAAGCAGAACTTGGAGTGCCACAGGATGCTGATGTGTATGATATTGTAAACTTTATTTATGGTTATACTTATGATTCCCATACAGCAGCCACAGCCCTGGATGCCGGAGGAGATCCTCTTGAATTAGGATCTCCGGTTTCAAAAAGATGGCCCCTTGGACCGATTATACATTCAAGCCCAAAGATTATCGATTATCTGGATTCAGGTGGTATTCTTGAAAAACGCTATATTGCTGTAGGTGCAAATGATGGCATGCTGCACATATTTGATAATGATAGCGGAGATGAAGTTTTTGCTTTTATGCCTACAGAAGTAATAACAAAATTAAAAAACTTTGATCCAAGCAAATCTGACAGCCAAAAAGTATATACTGTGGATGGTTCTCCGATGCTGCTGGAATATAAAGATGGAAGTGATAATAAAAAACTTTTGGTTTTCGGTTTAAGGCGGGGTGGAAAGGCATATTATGCCCTGGATGTATCCAGTAAGACAGCGGGCGACTGGACAGTCAAGTGGAAGGTAACTAATAGTAATCTGCCAGAATTGGGCTTAAGTTTTGCCACACCCAAGCATATTAAATTGGATACAGGTTTAGGTACGTATGCAAGTTATCTTCTTATACCCGGAGGATATGATTCGGATAAAGAAGACAGGTCAGATCTTACGAGAAATTTTGAGCTGACTTCAACTTTTAAAGATGATACCGGACGTGGCATATATATTCTGAACATTGCTGACGGAAGTATAGCAAAACAATTCGTATACGATAGCACTCTTGAACCCCAGATGAAATACTGTTTCCCGGCAGATCCGAATGTTGTAACCGGTCCCAAGGGAGTATTTTCTGCAGCCTATATGGCGGACATATACGGACAGGTTTGGAAACTTTCTTATAACAGCAACACGTCAGACTTTGAATTGAATCTTATATTCAAAATGAATCCCATGACTGATCAACGCTCCGATTATTACTATAAGGAACAATTTTCCACATGGTCAACTGGCGATGATCATCCCGACTTAGCAAGTATTAAATTTGATCCGGCGTTGGGTGCGGATATATGTAATCCCAGAAAAACTTTTTACAGTCCCGAAGTATCATCTGCAGGAAACTGTTTTACCGATGTACCTGTTCTTTATATGGGAACCGGTGATAGAGAACATCCAACTTTTATAGGTTTTACAAAATCATCAACTGGATGTGAACCGGTTAAAAACGGACTTTATGCTTTTTACGATGCGCATGCATACTACAATACGAACCAAGGGTCATATGCTGAAAATAGCGAGTTTTTTACTGAAAAAGATCTTCTTAACGTAACATGCGGGGCTATGGAGCCTGATCTTTTGTTGTTTGACACTGATCCTATAAAAAGTTCGCAGACAAAGGCCAATATCAAAAATTTTCTCAGAGAAAAAGAAAAAGGCTGGTATCTTTTGTTCTCCGAACTGGATGTCTGTGCTTCTGTAGATAATGACGAAGATTTTGTTAACCAAAATGATCATGACGGTGAAAAATGTATAGATCCGGTTACATTATTTGCCAAAGTAGTATATGCGCCTACTTATCAACCAAATGCCATCAACGATAATCCATGTGAATACAAAGGTAACGCCAGGACATTTGCGGTTAATTACTGTACAGGAAACGCAGTATATAATTTCTTTACGGATAATGATACTGATATTAATGATGATGGTATCATTGACAAAGAGGATGGAGATAAGAAAAACTATACTAGGCTTGACAGATATCTTAGCATTGGTGAGCATTTACCTTCCGGGGTTTCTATTGTAATCAGGCAAGGTAAAGCGGCGGGTTTCATATCCGTAGGTGGAAGAATATATCCTTTGCCTGAAGTTGATATGCCTGGCTCAATGATTCCTTTTTACTGGAAAGAATTATAACCAATTAATAAAGGGGAGTATTATGAACAGCAGAAAAGTATTAATAATAATTTCATTGATTGTGTTTGTTATCTCATTAAGCTACGGGTATGGAAATGCTATTATTACTGCTGGGGATGCGGAGTCAATAACCGGCATTATTGATGAAATCAATTCAGAAGATAATGCAATAAAAATTGGCGCAAACTATTATTACTTCAGGCATGCATCTATAATGGATGCAATGCTTGAGAAATACAATATCTCAAATAATAGTGAGGTATCTGTAAGTTATATTAAAGAGGAAAATAAAAACTTTGTTATAAATATTAAAGCCAATAAAGGCTGGAGTAAATCAGGCCGTTAATACAATAATCTTCTTCAATGCCCTGTAAGCCGGCGGGAACGGTTTTTTTCTCTCCCGCCGGAAGAAAAAGTAAATTGAGGATGCCTGTTATATGCAGTTGGGAATTTTCGACCGTAAAAATGTTAGTTTTGGATTTACTCATATATATACAATTGCTCTAATATAAAAAATACTTGAAATTATATTACATTCATATTATCCTTTATTTCAATACTGTTATAAATAGTGATAAGTGGTATATGAATAGTAATAAGTGATTAAGTGCTTGAGGGGATATGAATAAAAAATATATCATAATGTGCATACTGGCTATCCTTATTGCAGTTGGTTACTTTTCTTATAAAGATCGTTCTAAAGAAGAACAAATAAAGAAATGGAATGAAAAGGAATATGCTAGGATTGTTGATATTGCCAATAAAAGTCCGATAGCAGGGCTTAGTAAAATGGGTCGAAGCATTGAAAGATATTATGTTGATAATAAGAAGTATCCTGCATCTCTAAGCGATCTTTATCCTAAATATATTGCTAATAAGGCTTTTATTGAAGATGTGATATGGGAATATGTTCCCGGCAAGAATAATTTTAAGCTAAGTAAAAGTTTGATTGTTGGAGGCAAAACGTTGGTTGCATCGATAGATAAAAACCTTAAACCAGTATCAGGAAAGAAAGTTTTTATTGCATCGTCAAAAGCCGCAGCTTCGACATCTAAAAAAGTTGCATCTTCCGATATTTCTGATCTTGTTTCCAGACTTGCTGCAGCGGTTTCTAAAAAAGAAGAAAAAATAATATCTGCTCAGCTGATCGAACCTCAGTTTTCACTTATTAAGGAAACTGAAAATGTGATGGGTTTTGAAAATACAATTAGCCGTAAACATCTTGTCTGGAAAGATGGTAAGGGAGTTAGAGGTTTTGGCAATGTTCAGTATCCGCATATTGCAAGAATCTCAATATATAGTGATGGAAAATGTTATGATGTGAAGAGATCTTCAACAACTAAAAAAACTTTAGTATCTGATGAAAAAAGTTTCGGGAATAAAAGAAACCTTGATGTTACAGCTTCAGAGCAGAGCAAAAAATACCTTGTGTGGAAAGATAAAAATGGAATCTTGGGTTTCGGTAATCTGCAATATCCCGATAAAAAAGATATAGCTTATGTAAATATCGATGGGAAATGGCAAAAAGCCGGAAGTTGACATATAAGGAGAGGCATATGAAAGAAGAACTTATATTAGGCCTTAATAAATTAAAAGAAAACAAAGGCTTTACTTTGATGGAACTTATGGTTATCATGGCAATCATAGGCATTCTTGTGGTAATTGCTTCTGATATGTTCGTAAGTAGCAGGGCGAAAGCCTACGATTCTGCGGCATTAGGCGACGGCAGGCAATTGCTAACTGCCGTAATGGATAGTATAGTGTCTTATGATGATGTTGATTATTCTCATAATCCGGAAGACGGAGTTCGTATTGGTGAAAAAACAGCTACTGATGGAGCTTCCAGGGATCCTGTTTTAATTCTTTCTCCAAATACAAAGGCGCTTATTGAAGATAATAGTAGTGATGGTTTTGTTCGTATAGAAGCTACGTTGTACAGTGATGGCGGAACACCGGATACGATAAATCTTGATAGCATAGCCGGAAGAAGAGAATTTTATTGTATTATTGATGAGGAAAGCGGTACGTCTTCGTTTTCGATAGAATAACCACTGTCTTCTTCAGTTTGATAAAATTAATTAATAATATATCAAAGGAGAAAGATTACTTTAGCTTCTGAGTTTGTGATAAATCTTTCTACGCCGGACAACTTTGGTTTATGCTCCTCTTTGCCTGTGAATTCATCGTCCTTTGTTTTCTAACCCTCTTCGGATGGGGTATAAACCCTTAAAGCCATGGGGTATTTTTACATAACTTCTGAGGCAGATAATAAATTATTTTACAGGATATCTAACCGATGCTCCAGTAAATATTTCTCTATCGGATCTTGTAATAACAGCTGATGCTGTTGTTTGTTCTGAAATAAGAACAAACAACTTACCAAAATCAACCGGAGCAAGATATGTTGATACTAAACTATCAGGAGAAACATTTTTCTTTTCTCTGTAATATATATGATAAAACTGCCCCGGCTTTATTCCGTCTTTTTCACCTTTGTCTATAAAAACTATCGTATTATCACCGATTAGTTCTTTTGCTTCTTCCGGGACTAAAATACTGCATTCAATTCCTTTATTACTCTCAATTATGGGTATTTTGGGAGATCTTGGTTCATAAGGCATCAATAAATCATTGATGGCAATTTCTCTGAAAGATTTTAATACTTCTGCAATAACATAAAGAGGTTCAACTGTCTTGATTTCCACTATGCCGGTGAGGTAATGCTGCTTTCCTGCTGAGCCTGGCGTACTGTCTGGTAAGGGTTCAAAGGTTCGGTAAACCGTATATTTGGAATCAGGTACAAAATTGGAGTTATTCTCATTTTTTATATATATGAGATCCCCTTCGCTGATTACTACTTTATCATCTTTTGCTTTAAATACTGAACCATTGGGTAAGACCGGTTCTTTTTTTATAAATCCAACACTGTCTATAGCCGGATAATTAAAGTATAATATATCCTTTTCACAGGTATTTTCAGACTGTGAATTGCTATCTTCCGGTGTTTGGTCTTCATCAATAATTAAATCTGATTCCCTATTATAGAAAAGACGCAGCATGTCGCCAGGTTCAATAAAATGAGGGTTTTTAATATACTTGTTTTGTTTCCAGAGTTCCGGCCATACCCAGGGAGAATCAAAATATTTATCCGAGATATCCCACAGGGTATCTCCCCTTTGTATTGTGTAGTAAACACCGATTTCATGTTCAAGTGTTACTTGGTTTTCGATAGCATAGAGTGAGGCAGGTATAACTATCATTGAGGTTAGTATGCAAGTAATTGTAATAAAAAAATTGTATTTTAAAATATTGCGCATAAATCACCTCTATATGTTTTGCAGATTAGAGATTAATATTAGGTGGACTGCAATTTAATTATTAAGGTTTTTAGCTGACATTATTGATAATTATTAATTTGAATATACTTGTTTGTCAAGTATATTATCAATATGTTGTTTGATTATGGTAAGAGACAGGCATTAAAAATAAATGCCTGTCTTGCTATGTGCGATTATAGCGTTTGTGAAAATGAGAAAAGCTCCTGTGAATTTAAAAAAACACAGGAGCTTTATAGTTTATAATAGGTTTTATGAAACTACATCATGCCGCCCATGCCGCCCATGCCGCCCATACCACCCATGCCACCTGGCATTCCGCCTGGCATTCCGCCATCACCCTTGGGATCGGGTTTGTCAGCAATCATGGCTTCTGTTGTGAGCATAAGAGAGGCAACACTTCCTGCATTCTGAAGCGCAAAGCGTACCACTTTTGTAGGATCTATAACTCCTGCCGCAATAAGATCTTCATAAGTATCTGTGTCGGCGTTATATCCAACAGAGCCTTCGCTTTTCTTTACCTGATCAATTACTACTGATCCTTCAGCACCTGCATTATTTGCGATCTGCCTTAAAGGTTCTTCAATTGCACGCATAACAACTTTAACGCCAAGTTTTTGATCAGATTTGATCTTAATTTTATCCAGAGCGTCAAGGCAGCGAACCAAAGCTACTCCTCCACCAGGAACGATACCTTCTTCAACGGCAGCACGAGTTGCGTTTAGTGCATCTTCAACGCGGGCTTTTTTCTCTTTCATTTCGGTTTCTGTTGCAGCCCCAACATTAATTACGGCTACACCACCGATCAGTTTTGCAAGACGTTCCTGAAGTTTTTCACGATCATAATCAGATGTGGTCTCCTCAATTTGGGCGCGTATTTGTTTTACACGGCCTTCCAAAGCGGATCGTGAGCCGGCGCCGTCTATTACTGTAGTATTATCTTTGTCTATTACAATCCGTTTTGCTTTTCCAAGATCTTCAAGACCGATACTTTCTAATTTGACACCGATATCTTCGGAAACAACTTGTCCACCAGTAAGGATAGCAATATCTTCTAACATTGCTTTTCTTCTGTCACCGAATCCGGGTGCTTTTACAGCGGCAACTTTCAATGTGCCTCGCAACTTATTTACTACAAGGGTTGCCAGTGCTTCACCGTCAACATCTTCAGCAATAATAAGAAGCGGTTTGCCCATTTTTGCTATTTTCTCAAGAATGGGAAGAAGGTCTTTCATATTGCTTACTTTTGTCTCATTGATGAGAATATATACGTCATCTAGCGATACGGTCATTTTTTCAGGGTCAGTAACAAAATAAGGAGAAAGATATCCGCGATCAAACTGCATTCCTTCAACGATATCAAGGGTTGTATCCATGCTTTTGGCTTCTTCAACAGTGATTACTCCCTCTTTCCCAACTTTATTCATTGCCTCGGCAATTATATTGCCTATGGTTTCATCGTTATTAGCAGATATTGTGCCGACCTGTGCTATTTCACGCTGATCCTTGGTCGGTTTACTCATCTTATGGAGTTCTTTCACCGCAACTTCGATAGCCTTATCGATACCACGTTTGATCGACATCGGATTATTTCCGGCTGCAACAAGCTTTTGTCCTTCTTCGTAAATAGCTCTTGCCAGGACAGTAGCAGTTGTTGTTCCGTCACCAGCCATATCACTTGTTTTACTTGCGACTTCTTTCACCATCTGGGCGCCCATATTTTCAAACTTGTCTTCAAGTTCTATTTCCTTGGCTACGGTAACGCCGTCTTTTGTAATTGTAGGTGAACCCCATGATTTATCAATAACAACATTTCTTCCTTTTGGACCGAGAGTTACAACCACCGCATCGGCAAGAGTCTGTACGCCCTTTAGCATAGCTTCACGGGCTTTCATATTATACTTAATAATTTTAGCCATATCGTTCTATCCTCCGTTTATATGTTTATAGCCATTTAAATTACTCAATTATACCCAGCACATCATCTTCGCGCATGATAAGGTATTCATCTCCTTCTATTTTTACCTCAGTGCCGGAATATTTACCGAACAGAATTGTATCTCCCTTTTTAATTTCAAGAGGAATCTTTTTGCCGTCTTCACCGATTTTTCCATTGCCAACTGCTATAACTTTACCCTCAGCCGGTTTTTCTTTGGCTGTGTCCGGAATAATAATTCCTCCCTTAGTGGTTGCAAGTTCTTCAACACGCTGTACCAAAATTCGATCATGTAATGGTTTAAGCTTCATGGTTTCAGTTCTCCTTTTTATTTTACGAATTATAACTTATTATTATTTATAGAAACTGCCTGATTTAATAATCAAATTGACCAAAAACGGACTAAATATTTTTTATCTTTAAGCCACCCCCCTTCAAAAAATAAATTCATTTGTGTTTAAATGTGACTTTCAGAATAAATAAATATTTTTTATGACTATAAGCATACTTTTCTGTTTGTAAAGGGATGGTTTAGTACTTTCTTAATATATATCGATGAATTAATAAAAACATTGTTATAAAAAACTGTTGATATAAACAACTTCCTTTTTAGAGATAGACTATTCTGTTTTTGTTTTAGGGCTGCTATCGGCTTTCTTGGAATCAGAGATTTTTTCGGTCTTTGGGGGAGGAGGTGCAGAACCTTGCGATTTGCCGGCATAGTCAGTTGCATACCAACCGCTTCCCTTAAGCTGGAAGGTAGTGTTTGACATAAGTTTATGAAGTTTGCCAGAGCAAGATTTGCATTTGGATAGTGGTTTATCCGAAAATTTCTGGATAACTTCTTCAATTGTGCCACATTTTGTGCATTCGTATTCATAAATGGGCATATCAATATTCCTCCTTACCGATATTTTGTTCGTAAAAAGACAAAAGTTTTATTTTTGATATAAATTAATACGGTTAATATAGTCAGTATTGTGTGGTTGTCAAGAAAATGAATATGTTTTTTATAGATTATATAATTAACTAATTTATAAAGCTTTTTATTAAGATTAATCTTGAGGTTCATCTTGCAGTTCATCAAGAGGAATACGCCATTTGTCATAAAATTTAAAAACACTTGAAAGTCCGATCAGTTTGATGGATTTAAGTATTTCATGGGTATTGTAATGAACTCTTGTTTCTTCAGCCATCTTCTCTTCATAGGAAGCGCTGAAATTTTGGAGATATTCACTGAACCTTACGATATGGACAAGTTCGTGTGTGATTATATACAGTAAAAAAGGATAAAGCTTTAATTGTGGTGATTTTTTTACAACAGAAAGTATGGAATTGTCCTGAAGACAGATTTTGTAAAAATCATATGTTGATGAGCTAAGAGATGAATTTTTTGGTTGAGCTTTATATTTTATTATCTGAGCGAAAGGGCCGACAACAATTTCCTCTGTTGAAAGATTTGCAAGCGTCTTTATATCGTAGCGTTTTCTAAGCCATTGGCTGGTGGATAATTTATAATATTCGCTTACAAGCTCTTCGGATATTTCAGCAGCCTCGTTTACAGTTTTAATCTGTCTTGGGTTAAATTTTGAAAGTTTTTCGATATAATTCATAATTATGTTATTAATGATTTATACATTAAAATCAAATAAATATTTTTAACATTATCTCATATTATTGGATTTTTATAAATTGGGTACGTAACTGGCAACTGCGATTCAAAAGGCTTTCCAAAAAACTTTAAGCGAATTTCGTGAAAGCTTAATAATAAACTTTATATTTGATAATAAAAAGATATGGACAAAGATTAAATAATAGTGTTAGTTAGTTCTCGTTATATTAAAATGGTAATATTCAATGAAATTATTTTGCTGGTTGTTAGCTGATTTATTTAAAAAATTTAAAAAAATAGATTGAAAGTTCTGTGAATTTTCTTTATATAATAAAATTATTGGTTTTAGATAAAATTACAATTATATAGGAGGTGATCTGTTGGGTAGCGTAATAAAAAAGCGAAGGAAAAAAATGAGAAGGCATAAGCATAAAAAGCTTTTAGCCCGTACGCGGCATCAGAGAAGAAAAGGTAAATAAAGCTACCTGCGGTCTCTTATTTAGTGTTTAATATATTTAGTGTTTAATATAAAAAAGCGCCTGTTATTTTTTATGTAGGCGCTTTTTTATATGGGCTTATATAAAGTCTTTTTCGACTTGCTGTGAATAAATTTAAAACCAGGCTACAGAGCCTGTTTTAAAACACCCCATTTTGGCTGATCTTAAGCGTTGGTTGCTTAAATTTCAATCCCCGAAATACTAAAAATGTATTCCTGTGGTTTAAATTTTCTCTCGCCTTGAGCTTGACCAAACTGAAACGTTTTGAAAGTGGCTCTACAGTAAAATTATTTTTGATATCCTTTAAGATATTTAAATAATTCAGAATCAGTTGTAAGCACAAGTGAGCTGTCTTTGCCCAATGATTCGTTATAAACCTCAAGGGTTTTTACAAAAGAATAGAAAGCCGGATCAGCACCGAATGCTTTAGCGTATATCTTGGTTGCTTGTGCATCAGCCTCGCCTTTAAGTTCCTGTGCCTTTTTATATGCTTCTGAGGTTATTTGTTTTAAGTCACGCTCTTTTTCTCCGATAATTTTTTGAGCTTCCCCATGTCCTTCCGATCGGAATTTTTCAGCTATTTGTTTTCGTTCCGCAATCATTCGGCCATATACGGATTCTCTGACCTCCCTTACATAATTAATGCGTTTGATCTTAACATCAACCAGCTCAATGCCGAATTTAGCCAGTTTAGGTTGTGCCTGTTCGAGAATATCTTGCATAATAACTTCTCTTCCGGTAGTAATTTTGTATAATGGTCTGGTCTTTTTTTCCGTAATTTCTATGCCCGCTTCAAAAGTATCAAGCTCTCTGTTGCTCCTGCGTACCGTTTCAATAAGTTTATAGGATGTAATTAGATTTCTTAGGGCAGGATCTATTATATCGTCAAGCCGTCCAAGAGCACTATTTACACTAGTGACGGTCTGAAAAAATTTTACAGGATCGACTATTTTCCAGCGGGCAAATGTATCAATCCATAGATATGTTTTGTCAAGAGTTGGTATCTGGCCTGGCTTGCCGTCCCACTGCAAGAGGTTTTTAGGAAAATAATTTACTTCCTGAAAAAACGGTATTTTAAAATAAATTCCAGGTTCTTTTATAGGAGATCTGATTACTTTTCCGAATTGTGTTACAATTACCTGTTCTGTTTCATCCACGATAAAAGCGGAACCTAATGTAACAAAAATTGCGATCATACAACCTATTAATATGGTGATAGCTCTATTTTTCATTTTTTGTGGCACCTGTTTGGTTTGCAAGATTTAGAAACGGTAAAAGATTCTTCTGATCGGCGTCTATTATGTATTTGTTTCCAAGTTTCGGGAGAAGATCATTTAACATTTCAAGATACATCCTTCTTTGGGTTACATCTTTTGCTTTCACATATTCAGTGTAAAGCGCAACAAATCTTGAAGCATCGCCCTTTGCCCGGTTTACTCTGTCCAGAGCGTATCCTTCAGCTATCCTGATTGTCCTTTCGGCTTCACCTCTTGCTTTAGGCAATTCTTTATTATATTCTTCTTTTGCCTGATATATCAGTTTTTCTTTTTCCTGAACTGCCTGGTTGACTTCATTAAATGATGGCTGAACAGGTTCCGGCACATTTGTTTTTTCCATTTCGATTGTTGCAATACTTATTCCTGCTTCGGATTTATCAAGTTCGGCCTGAAGAACTATCTTTGCTTCATCAGCTATTTCTTCACGCTTACTTATGACTTCATTTATACTTCTGTCTCCTATAACAAGCCGCATTGCGGCTTCGGACATATCTGACAGCAGAGAATCAACTTCTCTGATTTTAAATAAAAAATTATAAGGGTCATTGATTCTGTAATGAACAATCCAGGGGGCAAGAGCTACATTCAGATCTCCTGTAAGCATCAGGGATATATTTTCGTTTACAGTTGGAGAAGAAAAAAGCTGTCTCCCCTCTGGTCTTGTTGAGCTGAATCCAAACTCCTTTTTATAAACGCGTCTTATTTTTAATTTTGTTACTTTTTCTATGCCTGCCGGCAATTTGAAATTAAGCCCGGGTTGTGTTGTTTTTGTGTATTTTCCAAACCGCTGCACAATTCCTACCTCATCAATCCCTATTGTATAAAACATAGAAGAGGCAAGAAACAGAACAAAGATAACAAGGATAATTATCGGAAGTCCGGGAATCTTTTTATCAGAAAACTTTTTGAAAAAGTTTTCCATTTGTGGCGGAATAGTTTGTTTACTTTCCTGCTGGTTCTTAAGTTTTTCCCAATCCCAACTCATAGTTATAATTCCTTAAATAGTTATTAATTCAGATCTTGTTCTTTTTATATAAAGGCGACATTTCTCTTAATATAGCAACAACTTTTTTCAATACATCGACAAAACGATCGATCTCAGCTTCTGTGGTATCTTTCCCAAAGGTTATTATAAGGGTTCCTTGTGCATCGGCATAGTCCATATCAATTGAAAGAAGAACGTGTGAGGCTCTAAGAGAACCTGATGCACAGGCGGATCGGGTGGACACTGCTATTTTTTCTTCATCAAGCATAAGGACTATGCTCTCTCCCTCAATATATTTTACACAAAGCGATACAAGGTTTGGCAGAGAAAGTTCAGGGTGTCCATTAATAATGATATCACCAATATTTCCCTTCAACCCGGTTATAAGCTTATTTTTGAGCTTTTTCATATGGGCCAATCTGGACTGCATTTCCCGGTTAGCAATTTCTGCTGCTACCCCCATACCTATTATGCCTATTAAATTCTCCGTACCGGCTCTTCTGCTGCCTTCCTGGCCACCCCCATCAATCAGAGGAAAGAGGCTTACACCTTTTCGTATATAAAGTCCTCCAACTCCGGAAGGGCCGTTGAATTGATTAGCGGCAAAGCTTATAAGATCTATTCCTGATTCCTGAACATCAATTGGTATTACTCCAACCGAGGCCACACAATCAGAATGAAAAAGCACATTATTTTCTTGTGCAATACGGGCTATTTCCTTTATCGGCTGAATTGTGCCAATCTCATTATTTCCATGCATTATTGATATCAGTATGGTCTGATCGGTTATAGCCTTTTGTACATTCGCCGGATCCACAACACCATTTTTGTCAACTTCAACGGAGGTTACCGTGTAACCTAATTTTGTTAATCTGCGCAGGGATTTTAATACAGAATTATGTTCTATATTTGATGTTATGATATGTTTTCCCTTTTTTGCATGGGCAAAAGCCACACCTTTTATAGCATGATTAATTGACTCCGTTCCGGATGAAGTAAAGACTATATTATCAGGAGAAGGGCTGTTTATTAAGAGTGCAACATTTTCACGAGCCTTATCAATGGCATCTCTGGCTTCGTCCCCAAAGCTGTGTGTGCTTGAAGGATTGCCATAATCCTTTTTAATTGCTTCTATCATGGCTTCTTTAACTTCAGGCGAAAGAGGGTTGGCAGATATATAATCAAGATTTGTTACCTTCATCTATTATGCTCCTTACAAAATATTAATGAGCCAGTTTCAAAACGCCCCATTTTGGCCGATCTTAAGCGTTGGGCTCAAATTTCAATCCTCGAAATACTAAATGTATTCCTGTGGTTGAAATTTTCGCCCGCCTTGAGCTTGACCAAACTGAAACGTTTTGAAAGTGGCTCTAATGAATATCGCTTATTTCTCGTCCGCAATTATCGCAAAACTCATGTTTTGGATCAATCTCGCCACTGCAATACGGGCATTTGCATTCTTCACCTTCTTCATGTGTATGAATATCTTCCATAGGCAGCTTAACTCTTACTTTTCCTGCTTTTCTGTCTTCATAATCTTTTATGGCGAGTTGGAGGGCATCTGCGCCAAGGTTTGAACAGTGGAGCTTGTTTTTAGGAAGGCCTTGAAGTGCCTCAGCTACAGATTTATTTGTAATTTTTTTTGCTTCTTCTATGGTTTTACCTTTGGCCATTTCTGTCAGCATGCTGGAAACTGCAATTGCAGCTCCGCATCCAAATGTCTGAAAACTTATATCTTCGATTATATCATCTTTAACCTTGATATATATATTCATCATATCGCCACAGACAGGATTGCCTATTTCTCCCACTCCATCCGGATCTTTCATTTCTCCTACATTTCTAGGTTTTTTGAAGTGATCCATCACTGTTTCTGTGTACATATCTCACCCCTCTTCGTTTTAAATATTATTTATATAAATTTATCATGTTATTTAAAAAAGCGCCATTAAAGCAATTACGCCGGAATGACAAAAAATGTTCTCCAGCTTTTTATACGTCCATCAAATTATTGTTATTTGCAGCTTTTAGTAAAATTGAATGTTTTAAATGATTTGAGCATTTTATATTCCACATCAGCAGATTATATTATACCAATTGCGATAATTAAAAAGGGCTAAGAGGCTTTTATTGCATGAATCGGTGCTATTTTCTAAACCCACAAACACTAACTTTACTGAAACTTTATAAAAAATATATATGATACCGGGGAAAGTCAATAGCTTTGTTGCGGCATTTTCCGGTCTGCAAGAAATCGGGCTATTGTCTGATTCCAGTAACAGTAATATTCATATAATTATTCTCTTTACTATTTAAGTTCATACATATGGAAGATAAACAGTTACCCGCGTCCATTCACCCTGTACGCTCTCCATTTTTGCATTTCCGCCATGAAGCTCTATTATACGTTTAACTATGGCCAGTCCCAGTCCTGATCCACCGTATCTGGCAGACCTGGATTTTTCCACCCGGTAAAATTGTTCAAATACTTTTTCAGTTTCATTTGAAGCTACTCCTGGACCTGTATTAGTAATTGTAATTATAACCTCATCCAAAACCTGCTTACCTTCAAGAGTGATTTTGCCACCTACAATGTTATACTTAATAGCATTATCAAATATATTTGAGAAAGCTCTGTTCAGCTTGTCAGCGTCTCCACTGACAATAAGTTTATCAGGAAATTGGATATCCATTTTGATGTTTTGTTCGTCTGTCAAAAATCGATAATCGGATGCAAGGGATAATATTAAATCTTTCAAGTTCACTTCTTCCGGTTTGATGCGGTCCAACATTTCCAGAGATGAGAGGCTTAATAGGTTTTTAACCAGCTGTTCCATCCTTAGAACCTGATTGTTTAATTGCAAGAGATTTTCCTGCAATATAGGGGGGAGGTTTTCCCTGTTTGCGGTACAAATTTCATCTATTGCCAGCCTCATCGTAGACAGCGGCGTTTTCATTTCATGAGACGTATCAAACAATAAATTTCTTTGTCTTGCAAATGAATATTGCAGCCTGTCAAGCATCAGGTTAATAGTGTTTGCAAGTTCATTGAATTCGTCATTTTCGGGACCTACAGGAATTCTTTGATCAAGATTCTTTTCACTTATATTCCGTGTTAAGTCTCTCATGGCTCCAATCGGTTTTAATATCTTTCCCGCAACAAAATAGCTGATTACAATTAAAGCAATGCTGGAAAAAACAAGTCCTGCAACAAGACCTAAAACCAATTCCCTGATTTCATCTTTAAGTTTTGACATAGAGCGGGCGATTTGTACTTTATACTCTATTCCAGAATAGTTAAATATGAAAGATCTTACACGGAAGGTTGTTTGCTTTCTTTTATGTTGTTCCAAAGAAATGTTTTCGGGCTGGTTTAAGGCGTTTAAAATAGCTTTGGAGCCTGGTTTAACCGAAGGAAGTTTTATAAGTTTTGCAAGCTTTGACTCATAAATTAATATTCCGGAATCTTGCTTATAAATATTTAACCAATAGGGATAACTTTCATAGCTTGGCGAACCCACAGACGGCAATGCCGATTCTGATTGTCCCATAGAGATCATCAAGCTTGCCCTGTCTGCTTCTTCTCTCAGTTCTTTATCCAAAAGGGAAAAAGGCTGTTCTAAAAGCTCACAAAACACTACAATGGAAAACAACAGGCTTGTGATAAAACCGGTGCCCGCAACAAACAGTATTATCCTTTTTTTAACCGTCATTCTTGTTGATCCTTAATAATATAGCCAACGCCACGAATGGTTTGTATTATTGAGTCACCGATTTTATGCCGAAGATTTTTGATATGAACATCCATAAAATTTGACATGCTGAAAGGATCAAAATCATCTCCCCAAACATGTTCGGCCAGGCTGAATCTGGATACTACTCTGTTTTTATTATAAAGAAGAAATTCTAAAATAGAAAATTCTCTGGGAGTCAGTTCAAGCAACTTTTTGTCTTTTGTTACATCCCGGCTAACGGTATCAAGCTTAAGATCATAAACCTGTAATACCGACTCAATCTGACCGCCTGATCGCCTGAAAAGGGCGCGGACACGCGCCATCAGTTCATCCGAAGAAAATGGTTTTGGCAGATAGTCATCTGCTCCAAGATCAAGCCCCTTGATCTTATCATCCACATCTCCTTTAGCCGTGAGCATCAGAACCGGAGTTTTGATTCCGGCTTTTCGAATCTCTTTCAAAACAGTCAGGCCATCGACCTTAGGCATCATGATATCCAAAATAATCAAATCGAAAGAGGTAGCGAACAACTTATCAAAC
Source organism: Pseudomonadota bacterium (assembly GCA_018817425.1). Lineage (NCBI taxonomy): Bacteria > Pseudomonadati > Pseudomonadota > Pseudomonadota bacterium. The sequence continues at coordinate 5,354 of JAHITX010000126.1, read as the reverse complement.
GCATCCTCGCCATCTGTTGCCGTTTCAACTGTGTAACGCTGACTTTCAAAAAGTTGCTGTAATTGTTTAAGCAGCGAATATTCGTCATCGACAATTAAAATTCTCATAATGATGCCTTAAAGATATTAGTTTCACATTAAAAAATAATCTTACATTCATACTTTCATTGCAAAAAGAAATTCATAAAAAAGTGGTGGCTTCTCATTCTTGTAATTTCCTGATTAATACCAAACAATCTTCTTTGTAGAATTTGCCTTTGTATGCTGTTGTTACAAGAGTTTTTACTTTCTCAGGCAGTTGTTTAAAAGCCTCCTCAGTGGCAATAATATATGATCCGCCCGGACATGAGGTTATTTCTCCTGCTTTATAGATGAATAGCGGCTCAACAGGCTCTTCATATATCGCGAGTAATGATAGTGCCTCCTTGTCTCGCCTAAGTTGATAAAATACTATATTAGCCGGGCTCTTTTTTTGCATTGATGAGATTTTTTCCACAAATGGACGGTTTCCTCTGGTGTTAACGGCATAAGGTTCTGAGATGTTGGTTATCAAAATTAATAACGTCAGCGCACCGGCTCCAATTTTTAAAAGCTCATTTAGTGAACCTTTCAGGCGTCTATCTGCCGCCCACACCACTATAGCTATAATGCCGGTTAATATTGAAGCCGTATGCCAATCAACGTCCGATTTTAATAAATTAAAATATCCGATAGCTACCACACATAAACACGCTAAAGCAGGAAAATATTTACATAACTTAAGAAAACCCCGTTTTAGCTTAAGCGCTCTGATTTCATCCTTTGCCCCGTATATCAACCATCCTGAAATAAGCGCCAATGCAGGCATAGCAGGCAAAATATATCTTTCTTTTTTGGTTGAGGCAAAGGACAAACCGATTATCACAATAAATGCCCATATCGCAAGCTTTGCCAAAAGTCTGTATTCATCCCTCTCATATTCCCATATCTTCTTCCAAAATATAATTAAGACGATAAGAGCAACAGGATAACATAATGCATATTGATTAAGACCTTCAGTAAAATAATACAGGAATCCGTGGCTTTTTTCATATAACCGGCCTATCGCCTGCATCCTTATAACATCATGCATAAATATATCACCACCCTGATATCTTGCTGCTGCCAGAAGTCCGGCACAGCATAAAATCATCACCAACAACGCAACAAAAGACATCAGAGAAAAGAATTTTATCTTTTTATCAACCAGATAGTATGTGCAGACCACTGCTGCCGGGATTATTAATCCTAAGGGCCCACGAAACAAAAAACCACCGACAAATATCAGCGGTATCCAAAACAGGCGCCTTTTTTTGTCGAACACATCAGCCGTATAGATTATATAAAACCCTAATGCTGCAGCCAAGCTTACAAATTGATCCGGCGAAACACAACGAGACAAACTTACAAAAGTCTTGGTAAGAAGAATAAAGCCAACTCCAATAAGTCCCCATTCCAGTGAATGGATGGCCCCGATACGAAATATGAGCACCAGAATTAATGCCGATACTATGGCTGTTGGAATAGCCGCAGTAAAAGGTGTAACATGACCTCCTGGCAGTGAGGCAAGGTATATCATTAATGTCCCAGTAGCAGGGTAATCAGGATAAGGCTTTCCATAAGTAGTTGGAAAAAATGTCGGTCCGTTACGAAGCATTTCCTGTGCAAAAACTGCATATCTGTCATCAAGCCCAAGAAAGTCATCGGAAAGAAATGAACTGAAACAAATAATTCCAGCTATTAAAATAAAAAAGCTGTATTTGGTATGTACAGAGATTATTTACTCCTGATTCAGGCTGTCTGTGAAACTCTTGAAATACTCTTCTTCGTTAATTACGCCAAACTTTAAGCAACATCTTTTATGAAGCAACCTTATTTTTTGGGATATTTATTTATATTTAATAACGCCGGAACACAAATCCGTTAAAGCCGTTATCATCTTGATAAACAGGTTCGGGAAGCCGATCTTTCCATTTGCGGATATTATTAATTTTGGATACCAGCACTGTTTTGCCACGATTTTCATTGATCAAACTTACAGCCGATTTAATATCTATCAATCTAAACGCAGAATCTGCACAACTTATTCCATAATCAAGTTCGCCGGCACCTTCAAGTAAGTATACATCACTTCGCTTCATATACCAGCAGACTGCCCCAACAGTACTTGAATCGGATAAGATTATAGATTCCTGTCCGAGAGCCTGTTTATTTCTTTCAAGAAGAGTGCCGGGTGCCTTCTTTTCTAAGGTCAAATCAGGCACAATGAAATGAGCTGAAAAAAACAGCAGAAGCGGAGCTATCCCGAAAAGCAAAACGCTGGATCTGCTATTTTGGCTTTTTAAAGAAAGGCCGCAAAATAAAATAAAAAAAACAAGACTGTTAACAGCCATTAGCATTTTCCATGGCTGGGTATAAGGATAGAAATCATGATAGCCGAAAAGTTGAATATAGATAAAAGCCAGAAGTATCAGCGAAAATATCATACCGGCAAAAACTACTCCGAACTTAAAAGATCTGTTTTTAACCTTTTCAGTCATATTCGAAAGGCCGAGCGCCATAAGAACGGAAAAAGGTGCAAAGCAGGGAAGAATATAAGTTATAAGCTTGCCTTTTGAAAGTGAAAAAAACAAAAAAGGCAGTACAAGCCAACAAATAGAAAACCTTACCAGCCGGCTGCTTGCGTCAAGAAATTTTATTTGCATTCTAATTCCGGCAATGGTTGCCGGAATTAAGAATGTCCATGGCAATAAAGCTGCCGGTGAAATAAGGCAGAAGAACCAGAATGATTTACTATGCTGGGCGTTATTGGCCATAAAACGCTGGATGTGTTCAGTCCAGACAAAATAGTGCCAGAAATCCGGTTCTCTTAAGTAGATAGCAATGCTCCATGGCAAAGATACAAGCACTGCGAAAAGAAGAGGAAGCCAGCTCATGCGTAATATATCTTTATAACGTTTTTGCCAGACAAGATAAGGTGCTATTACCATTATGGGAAGGGCAAAGGCAAGAAATCCCTTGGTAAGAAATGCAAGTCCGCAAAATATTCCGGATAACAATAAAAATAGTTTTTCTCTTCCTGATTTAAGGTTTTCTTCAGAAGCAATAAAAAAAAAGGCTATGGAAGCTGTTAAAAAGAGAGCAAATATACTATCGAGGACAGCTGTATTACCCAGACCCAACACTTCAAAAGAAGTCAGAAAGACAAGTACTGCAAGAACAGTCGGTAAATAATTATTTTTATCTTCCTTACGATAAACTTTAAATACAAGCAAATATATCAACAATGCTGAAAGTCCGACTGCAAGCGCTGAAGGGAAACGAACAGCAAAATTGTTTTCTCCGAAAAGCATGATAGAGAATGCATGTGCCCAGTATCCTAAAACAGGTTTTTCAAAGTATCGTAATCCGTTTAAATGCGGAACAACCCAGTCGCCTCCTGAAATCATCTCCCTGGCGATTTCGGCGTAGCGTGTTTCATCAGGAATTACCAAATCTCTGTATCCAAGCGGCAGTATATAGCATAAAACATATAAGGCTATAAGCGCTATCGTATATTTTTTTATTTCTTTATTCATAAATTGGCTATTCTCCTGAACCGAGCAAGCAGGCGACAAATTGTTTCGAGTAGATTTTCCCTTCTGCTATCTTATTGCATTTTTCCCCGTATAAAAGACTTTTAAGCTCTGTATTATCATTAAGACGAGAAACTAAAAGGCAAGGTTTTGTAATCATATTTAACTCTTCGGCAGTGTTTACAAAACGAATTGCAGATGGTTTACGGTTGCTGTACAGAGCAAATTTTACGCCATCGCCATCATTATTTATACCATAAAGTACAAGCGGAAGTTTTGGGTCAACCTTCGATTCTGCTGCTTCTATAAAAGCCCGGCCGGATGCCATATGGGAAAATGCCGGGATTACCATAAGATTTGATCCGGAAAGTCCCACGATGAGAAGAAGCAGTATTGAGGCAATCAAACTATATTTCTCTATTATTCGTCTTCTTATGAAAAACCACAAAAATATCCCTGCTGCCAACCAGATAAAAACGAATGCAAAAGGGACAAACACCAATTGTCTGTATAAACAGGAAAAAACCAAACCAGCCAGCAATACTGCCAAAATTAGAGCGTTTATAATATTTTGAAATATATTTTTATAGAGTATGGAGCCTTTGATAATAATATCCTCTATTAAAGAAGCAAGAATAATAGCAGCCGCAGGATAGAGCGGTAAAAGGTATCGGGAATGTTTTGTGCTGGCAAGTGAGAAAACAGCAACTGTTCCTGCAAACCATGTAATTGCCAAGCGGTTTGCCGAATGAGATGTTACCGTTTGACGAAACCGGTATAAGATGCTTTTTTCTGATTTTTTATCATCATAACGAAATAATCCCGGAATAATAAAAAGCCACCAGACACTTACGATTTCAAGCAGCTGTAAAGGGTAATAAAAAACTGATTTATTGGCTTTACTTGTTATTCTGCCCGTGATCTGCATCCTTATAACATCATCAACCAGTTGTCTGCCTCCAGCATGGGAAACGATAAACAATTCAATTGCCATACAAAGCAGTCCAATAGAAGCCATAAACAAAACAAAGGAAAATAAATGTTTCCAGCGTCTCTCCCAGAGAAGATATCCACCCCATGATATCCCCGGCAGAACTATTCCTATGAGACCTTTGGTGAGAAAAGCAAATATCAGGAAAATAACTGCACTTATAGCATAAGTAATTTTTCCCCTAAAATGTTGGCTATTATCTCTGAAGTAAAGACAGAAAATGGCAGCAGTGATATTAAAAGCAAGCAGCATATCAATTGTAACACTGCTTGCTTCAAGCCAGAATTTAGGGATAGTGGCAAGTACTAATAGTGAAAGCCAGCCTGTACGTATATTGATACTACGCCCAAAGAAAAATGTAAGTGCCAAAATACCTATAGCCGAAAGGGCGCTTGGAAGTACTGCGCTTAAGGTGGTAATATGACCCGAAGGATTCGAAAAAAGGGTTTCAAGCCAGAAGTAAAGAGGTGGATAATCGGGATAAGGTTGCCCCAGTGCTTTTGGAATAAGACTAATCCCGTCTTCAAGCATTTCACGGGCCATAAGTGCATTACGGGTTTCAAGGCCGTATATGTCCCGGAACGGCTGTGCCCAGGTATAGGCAATAAGAAAAATAAATAAAATGCCTGCCAGCCTTAACCATGAATAATCTTTTCCCGGATTGTCGGAAATATTAACCATATTGTAATGCTTCGCATCAACTATAGATGACAAGATATAAGATCATTCTGATATTCCCATTTCTTCAACCAGATCTCTTAAAAAGAAATC
>JAHITX010000125.1 GCA_018817425.1 Pseudomonadota bacterium | reverse complement strand
ATAGTCCAGTATGATTGAGGTTTTTAACCAGTCCGGACCTTTCTTTTTATAACCGTAAAACAGATAACTGTTCCATTTATAATCCGCCAATCTATCCACAACTCCTGCTCGAAGTGGATTGCGATGGATATAGCAGGACAACCGCATGAGATAAGCGTCGTTTTCCACGATGATGCTTTTAAACCGGCCTTGGAAAAGATGACCATTGGTGCCGGAAATGAAAAACTTGCTTATTTTCACATAAACAGACATCGGTCAGGTAGCGTGGCAAGAGCAATTTTCGGAGAACACTTTGAGGGCATCCTGATTCGTGACCGGTATGCTGCCTATAATCGTATTGGAAGTCAATGGCAGTCCTGTCTGGCGCATATAATTACAAAAGCCAAAGAAGTCAAACGAGAACATGGATTACTGCCGCAAGCCGAAAAAGACACTGCAACAGACCGCTTTTGTGATCGGGTCATAGCCTTTTTCAAAAAAGCCTGTGACACAGCAAGGAAGTTAAACTCCGATGATATAGCCTGGGAATCAGCGGAAGGAATCGCTAATCGCTTTATCAAACAACTTTCCAACATCCGCAAACATCCGCTTTCGTTCGAACCCGCAGAAACATTGAGGGCTTATCTGACAGGGCCGGAACAAAAGTTCCTTTTTACTTTCCTCCGGCATCCCGGTGTACCGCCTACCAACAATCATGCAGAACAGTCTCTAAGGCACCTTGTTATCTTCCGCAAAATATGTTTTGGAACCCGATCAGAAAGCGGCATAAAAAACCATAGCATTCTTTCAAGCATATTACAAACCGCCAGAAGGCAGGGTGTTCACCCAAGACAATTCCTGCAAATCCTTCTCACAGCCGACACTCCGACAGCTCAGCCTGCACTTTACAATAATTCAAGCTGATGCCATGAATAATCGTGTAAAATATGGGGACTAAACTGTTACTAACAATATTAGTTAGCCCTTTATTATTCCCAATAGTTTTAGACCGTCAAAAAATAGAGCAAATGCTAAACCACCTAATACAAAGCCAAGAAAACGCATAGTGTATACATACACATTGCCACATAAAAAAGATTTTGATTTGCCAACCAAAATGGCTAATAGAATTTTTGATCCCACCAACAAAGTATAAAAACTACAAATAAAAACCAAAGGCGCAATAATATTTAGGCTCATTGCCTTAGTCATAGTTGGAGCACCCACGCTAAACCAAAACAAGTAGGGATAAGGACTTAGAGCATTTGCTAAGATCCCTTTTGTTAAGGATTTAGGCTTTGTCTCTTGAAAATTAAATTCATATCCTTTCGAACGTATACTTTTGTAACCCATAAATAAAATAAAAAAGCCACCCGCCAGTGAAATAATTCCTAATATGTTATGAAAATTGGATAGCTTCGCCAAAATGAATAATGTTAAAATGATTATTGGCAAATCGGTGATAATTGGAGCAAGAGCAACTTTAACACCAGATTTAATATCATGTTGAAGCGTTTCAGATATTACAAGAGCCAACAGTGGCCCTGGTGCAAAACCTGCGGATAAACCTAATATGATTCCGATAGTCAAAAAATTTAACATCTTTAATGTCCTGTCCCGGATGTCATAATGCTTGCCCTTCTTAAATTGATGTGGTGGGTAACATGCAGTTAAGCAGCTTGCCTGCTCAAACTTACTGGTTGGACGATTCGGTAGAAAAATTTCCTTCTTCTTTTCAAAAAAAGGTGAAAATCAGCTCAAGTAACCCATGTTAAGCAAGGTGAGTCAAAAGCGGACTTGAACCCACGCCTTTTTAATAAAGGCATTGTAGGTATTTACTTGCATAGCACATCCTCCTTGCTAATTATCTGCCATGTTCTCCATCCATTTCCGATTTCAGCTTTACACTCTGAAACAAAAGCCGGATAACCGATCTCACGGCATCTTTTTAGGTTTTCTATGTTGTTTTTATTATATCTCTTGCATACCAAAGCAAACATTACGCCTTTAGAGTCAAAGGGGGAAGATACTTTGGTGGCTACATGTGGACACGGATATTCCGAGTCAGGGTTATATTCGTCACATTCAGCGCATGTCCAGTACCCCTTTGCTTTGGCGCAGTTAATAATAGCGCAAATCGCGCAAGGACCTTTCCCGCCTACATAACATCCTGGACAAGATCCCATTTCCTCTTTAATTGTAATATATTTTTTAAGGGTTTCCAACGTGCGTTCGACTCCTTCAGGATCCATTCCAAAAGCCACACCCACGTCCTGCATGTTAAAGCCTTCCCAAATTTTCACGAGCGTTTTTGCAGCTTCAAAACTCTCGTCCGTTTGCTGGTCGCACCCAAGACAAATAATCCCACATGGCGCGAGTTTCCCCAGATCTGCTGGTTTTACATCTAATAATTTTAAATCCATACTGCCCCCTCCTTTGTTTGATGCATAGTTTTGAATAATCTCTCTTGTGCGTCAATAGTATTTTGCCACAGGTAATCTTGACCGCACTTGGCAGGAAGTTGATCAAACCTTAAATTCTGAACTGACGGCTTGATACTGTCGCCTATAGCCCTGATCAGACAATATCTTGTCATTCGTTGCTTTTACACTGCGACTAACCATAGAATAGGAAAGCCCAATCAGATTACCGATTTCCTGGTTTGACAATTGGCCGGTTTTCCATAGT
>JAHITX010000124.1 GCA_018817425.1 Pseudomonadota bacterium | reverse complement strand
CGGCGGCATCAAAGTCTTGACAAGAAAACACCGGATATGGTTTATTGGGCGACATTTCCCAAGAGAGAGACAGCAGCTTGAATAAGCAGCTTACCCACTTAAAAAACAATTTTTGCTGTTCATACAATCCCGACCACCGCTGTATGTTCCAACACCGGTGGAATTCTTCCCGAGATAGAGAGCACTTGATACCGTATTTGTGCCGCCGGTCTGAGTGAATGTGCCGGTACCGTTATAGCCAATGTATTCGTAATTAGCCGACAGTGAGCCGGTGCCGCTAAGATCGTATGTGCCAACACTGGTGGAATTCATCCCGAGATAGAGATCATTTGTTATCGTATTTGTACCTCTGCTTTGAATAACTGCACCTTTACCGCTTAGGCCAATATATTCGTAACTTGCGGCTAAAGGATCGTCAAAATATTTAAACTGAAGGGTCATTGTGCCGTTGCCTGTTGCGTCAATTTCCAAAGAACCCAGAACTGGCAAAGGACCTACCGTGTTACGATAATTTACAATCCTGTTGGTTTCATCCGACTGGGTCAGGTAAACATTATCTCCATTTTGCGGTTGCCCGTCTGGATTCCAGTTAGAGTCGTGATACCAAAAGCTTGAAACTCTGACCCAGTATTTATCTTCTGCATAGCCTGCCCCCGGAACAAGAAACATAAATACCGATACCACCAAGATCCATCTTAAAATATTTTTCCATAAAATATTTTGAGTTATATTTTTGAGCACCTTCATTCTCTTATCCTCCTTTATAATAATCATTTTATATTAATCGCTATTTTTTAAATATGTTATCTTCTCATAAAGAGTGAAAATCTGTTTTTTAGGTAAATACTTACGTTACATAATACAAAGGTACCCACAGATAGCATACAGATTGGTAAAAAATGGATAGTTTTTTGTTATAACTTAATTTCCCCACCCGGTTATTTTATTTCCGGTGCTTTCAATATAATCTTCTCATTGACTTTTCCATTAAGCGCCGGAATGGAAAACAACGGCACGATAGCCTTTGCCATATAAGCAAACTTCACTCTCGTTATAACGATAATCGGCCGCAGGGTGTTTGGGGGTCGGATCGGTTTTATTAAGTGAGCCTTACCATTATAAAATAGTCCAATTCTCCCCAGCCAATTCTTCCGGACTGAGGAAGGACCTATGCCTTATTTTCTTCCCCGCCGGAACGGTCGAACCTTTTAGGATCGCACGGGCATAGCCCGTAGTTTATTTAAAAGCAATTAGTTTAATTACTAAATTTGAAATTGTATTAAACAGCATATCATCATTGCATTTTCTACAACGCGAACTTACTGTTTTCAGGATTTTCCCGTTCTCCACCTCAGTAATCTGGATATAGATAACAGATGTTTCTCCCATTTGGCCCAAATTACTGCTTACCAGATATTTAGCTCCGATCAGATTGCCAAATTTTATAGCCGTATCCCCCGAAACCACACCACTTTGCTGTAGTTTATGCTCTTGAAATACTTTTTCTATATTTCTTCTATCCAGGCATTCAAACTTTCCGGTTTTTACAAGAGCATCCTGCAATTCATTTGTGAGAACATTTGTTTTTTCATTTTGGTCGTCAGATTGCAGATCAGCCATACTGAGTACTGCAACATTGTTTAATTTGCCTTTCCCTATCTTTCCGTAAGCAACAATCTGCAATTCAGCATTTTTATCACCTTCACTTAAAAAAATAAAAGAGTTTAAAAGATCATCAATCTCAGTCATGAATAGTTCATCGCCAGACCATTGAGGGAGGTAACCAACGCCGAAAATGTACCCTTTCTTATTATTTACAAACTTGTACATATCTAATACCATTTTATAACTTCCATAATCCCTGAGTTGTGATGTAAAGAAAGCCTGCTTTCCAGCAATATACGTATATTTTGCCGCATCAGGACGATGCCTGCCAGCACCTGCAAATTTTTCCAAATTCTCCTGGTGATTCCTGCTAATATTAACAGAAGAAAGGAATCCGGCGTATCCTTTCCGTTTTAATACAGCAATTTGAATACCATTGCCGATTGTCTCTCTTTTTGATTCAATAGTCCAATTTGTGTTAGGCAAGGTCACTTGAAAATTGTATGTGTTATTTGTATAAATGTTGCCGGAAAGTTGATATTCTTGTTCATTGGGAAATTCCACTGTGTTAGGGTTGTTTTGTATAAGTTTTTCCTTGGCAGTATTTTTTTGCGTGACATTCATACAACTTATGATATTGGCACACAGTGCTATAACAATAATAAAAATAATCGTATAGCCAATTGATTTTTCAAAATAAGAAAATCTATATTTTTGCATATCCACTGACTCCTTTAAAATAATAGTATCATCTTAAAAAGTTAGTTTTGCCGCTAATTTTGAAACAGTGCTTAATAATTTATTATCATTGCATTTTCTACAACGCGAACTTACTGTTTTCAGGATTTTCCCGCTCTTCACCTCAGTAATCTGGATATAGATAACAGAGCTTTCTCCCATTTGGCCTAAATTACTGCTTATCAGATATTCGGCACCGATTAGATTTCCATATGTTATAGCTACATCTCCTGAGACCATATTGCTTTGCTGTAGTTTATGCTCTTGAAATACTTTTTCTATGTTTCTTCTATCCAGGCATTCAACCTTTCCGGTTTTTACAAGAGCATTCTGTAATTCATTTGTAAGAGCAATTGTTATTTGATTTGGTTTGCCGGATTGCAGAGTAATCATGTCGAGTACGGCAACATTATTTAATTTGCCTTTTCCTATCTCTCCACCGGCCGTTATCTGCAACTCTCCATTTTTATATTCTTTGTTCAAAAAGGTAAAAGAGTCCAGAAGATCGTCAATCTCCGTCATAAACGTTTCATCGATAGACCATTGAGTAAGGTAAGCAATGCTGATCATATAACCTATTCCATCATTTACAAATTGGTATATTATTGTTTTAACTTTATAATTATCTGAATCCACAATCTTGGATGTCCACAAAGCAGGCTTGCCTGCAATATATGTATATTTAGCCATGTCGGGATTATACTCACCGACCATGCCACCAGCAAACCTATCCAAATCTTTTACGTTAAAAGTAGCTACATATATGCCGGCCCAAAAATCATCATAACCTTTCCGCCCTAATTCAGCAACCAGAGTACTATTTCCGTTTCCGTCGTCCTCGTTAGTTGGTTCAATAGTCCATTTTGTGTTAGGCAAGGTCAATTGAAAATTATGTGTTTTATCTGTAAAGAGATCCCCTAAAAGATGGCAATTAGGATCTTTAATGGGTTCATTCATATAAGATTTTTCAATTACATCTTTTTGTACAGTACTTATACAACCTATCATATTAGTAACCAATACAATCATAAAAACAATTATATAACTAATTGATAGTTTGAAATATGTTAATCTTAAAGTGCTCATATGCCGTGTCTCCTTTTTAATTGTCATTAACTTAAGCCAACGAATAATATCATTGCCATAAATCCTAAGAGAATTAAGAACTGCCGCAGGATTTGTCGTATTATAATAATAGACAGTCCTGTTTGTTGAATCGGTCGGGCCCATGCCATTCATTGCCGTGTTTAACAAGTACGTTCTTTACCTCATTTCCCTCCGACGATTGCTGTCTGCCTATATAATATACTTCTTTTAGAATAGGATAGGCATTGCCTGTATTTAGGCGGGGCATAACACATACATAGTGATTACATTACTTAATTATGATGTCAGGCGCTTGCCCACCAATTGGTAAGTTACCTAATACCTTGCTGCCCCTTACAGTTTTACCGTCATACACTTGTAAAGAATAATCGGCCGCTTTTCCTTTTATTCCATAAAATGCATAATAGCCTTCTTCGTTTGTATAAGTCTTTGCAACTTCAGATTTTGCTGAAACTTGAATAAGTTGCACCTCAATACCAATTGCTTGAGATCCCGTATTCCATATGACGTTACCCCAGAGAAATGGCTTTGGCTCACTCAAAGCACTCGCTGGAAAGACACATGCAATGAAAAGAAACAAAAATATAAATACTGCTGACTTTGTTTTCATACATCACCCTTCAGATTTAGATGATTTTTTTAATTTTATTGGGCTTAGAATATTTAACTCACCATTCTTAAGCTCAACTATTTCTCTATCATTTAGATCAACATTCTCCGTAGAATAATCCGGATGGGAAAATAACAGCCTCGGAAGCTTTCCCTTTGGATCTTCCCAAACATCGAATGCGAGATTCTCTCTTACTAATTGGGCCGGGGACAAAGGAGGAAAACGTGTGTATATTGAAACGTCCCTTGGATCTTTACCATCCATTTTTTCCACTATGCCGGTTACTTTGTATATCTTAGCTGTAGTGATAAATCCCTTATAGACCGTTACAGTAGTGGACAAAATTCCTGCAATCAAAGTAACCCACAATATTTTCTGAGTCGTGCTGGTTATTTCGGTTATGCCGGTCACCCCTCCTATCCAGAGGATGCAACAAATAAGAGACAGCCCGACACTAAATGTGACTATGGAATAACTTATCATATGTAAACTTGGTTCAGTAAAAAGGCAGGAAGCTTTCAGGATAAAGGTCAAAACACATATAAAAAGCACTATGATAATAAATAGATATAAAATAGTACTTGCCCAAGTGGGTGGAGACTGTACTTGATTATTCATATATCACTCCTGTTATGCATTGTCTTGCCTTACAAACTATAAAATTAAGCTTCGTAAGCAGTGTTGAAAAAACCGAACCCGATGTCAGTAATTATATGTTTTTCTAACCCTTATAAGCCCGATGATCCCGGAACCCAACAACCATATCGCACCCGGAAGCGGAACCGGATTAGCAATGAAACCATGTGATATACCATCTTTGTCCATGTAAGAGCCCACAATCTGACCCAAATCGTTAATGTCGTTTACCATTGTCTGGCTGGCCCCCGGATAAACAATGTCAATAAAATTCTCACCGTCATACAGGAAGCTATTCCATCCGTTAGTATCTTGGTATTTACCGGCAATACTATTGTAATTATTTATTCCACTAAGATAAGTGCCACCTGAGGCCCCCGGATAAATGATGGTTGTATAGATTGACCCATCCAAGAAATAGCCACGAGCAAGCCCACCGATAGTATCAAAACCAACAACATTACCGGCCTCGTTGATACCATTGGCAGAATTCCATGGAGAGCCAGGATTATCTATTATATTGAAATTTACCCCATCGTATAAAAAAGCATGAGTGACGATTCCCGGCCAGCCATATTGCCCGACTATAATACCGGAATTATTGATATCCACTGCTGAAAGTACTTCGGGAGACTCGGGATGGTCTATTGTATCCCATGTTGCTCCATCATACAAATACATGTGTTTTACTTCGGCGGAATCCGTATATACCCCCGCCATAGTTCCCATGTCATTGATCGCACCAGCACCCGTTCGTGTTGAACCAGGGTAATCGATTGGAGTAAATGCGTTGCCGTCATAAGCATAAGCATGCCTGATAACACTTTCATCATAATAATTACCTACAATGTTTCCTGAATTGTTAATACCTCCAATACCGGCCCACCATAAATTTGGATATGCTTGTCCGGGATAATCAATTGTTGTGAAAGAATAAGCGGCTGCAAATAAGTTGATAGGCAGTATCATCCCTATTAACACAAATACCAATACCCATTTATTTCTTTTTTTATTGGTCATTTCCTCTTCTCCTCTTTTTAATAACAAGAATTCCGTTGTCCTTATAAGCACTAGGCCGATAAAACCTGATACAAAAAGCCAAACCGCAGGCGGAACAGGCACAGCCGACTCGGTTATAGAAATTAAGAATCCGTCACCGGTCAGGTTATAGGTCAATCCGTTTATGGCTGAAATCCGTAAAATAATGTTATTTTGTATTGCCGGTCCAACACTTAGTGAAATTACTTCTGCAACCTCCCACTTCACCGACACTATAACTACCATCACTTCCAGCGATATAATCACATCGGATAAACTCATCAATGCAATTTTTGAATTTTATTCCGGCTTCAACTTTATTGCTCAGAAATGAATCATTTAAGAATGCAGTTTTAGCAACCATATCTTTTATTTCATAAGTAGAATCAAGTCGGTATTGAGTTAGTGCAATTAAGGTAGCTTCTTGATGCATATATGCTATAGCCACAGCAGGGTATTTTTCTAAAACATCACGCCATTGATCTTGAAAATCCTTTTTTAGTTTTTTTATCGCTTGAGGTTTATCGTTGTATGATGTCTTATGTGAGCTTTCCTCTCCCCAAACAGCAAAATTAAATATAAAACTACATAATATTAAACTTACGGATGCCCAAAGTAGATGATATTTCATTAATAAACTCCTTCATAACAAGAATTCCTTTTTCTCATAAGCACCAGGCCGATAAAACCTGATATAAATAGCCAAACTGCCGGTGGAACCGGCACAGGAGCATTTTCTACCGGAATAAGAAATCCGCCGCCGGTCAGGTTATATGTCAATCCGTTTAAGTACTCGTTTCCCGATGCTGAGGCCAGGTAGTAAATATTTAACCCGTCCTGCCCGGATATATTGCTTACAAT
>JAHITX010000123.1 GCA_018817425.1 Pseudomonadota bacterium | reverse complement strand
GGAACCGGGGCCGGCAACGATGTGGTCGAGATCGCGGCGAGTGACGGGATTTTGCTGATATCCGGTGATGCTGGAGAGGATTCCCTTATCCTGCGGGGTAATATTGGGACCGTTAGCCTTGATGGCGGCAGTGATGATGATATGATCCGGATCGGCAGTCTGGCTGGCGACCTGAACGGAGTGAGCGGTGCGGTAAGTGTAAACGGTGGTTTGGGAACTGATACCCTCTCCTTTGATGATAGTGGCGACACCACCGATAACACCGGGACACTGAGCTCCAGTAATCTAAGCGGCCTTGGCCTGGGTGCAGGGGTTGACTACGTCGGCACTGAAGTTGTCGAACTTGCTTTGGGCAGCGGTTCCGATACCTTGACGGTATCAAGCAGCATCGGTGGTGCGACGAGCATTACCGGCAGCGCTGGCAACGATGCGGTGGAAATCCTTGACAGTGCCGGGACTCTGGAAGTGACTGGTGACAGTGGTCAGGATACCTTCACCCTGCGTGGCAACAGCGGAACCGTGGTGCTCTCTGGCGGAGCTGCTGATGATACATTCCTGATTGGTGACACTGACTCGGTAGTTAATGGTGTTGCCGGCCAGGTCAGTGTGGTCGGCGGGGACGGCCAGGATTTCATGCAGGTAGATGACAGCGGTGATACTCTGGACAACAGTGGTAGTATGAGCGACAGCAACATCAGTGGCCTCGGACTTGGGGTTGAGATCATTTACAGTGAGCTCGAAGCCGTGGACCTTCTCCTTGGTAGCGGCAGCGATCAGCTCATTGTCGAGAGCACCATCGCAGGGTCGACTCAGGTTTTTGGTGGGGCTGGCGCTGATGACATCGAGGTTCAGGATGGTGACGGAACCCTGCTGGTCACAGGCGATGCCGGTCAGGACAGTCTGACCCTGTGGGGTAATAGCGGCGCAGTTACCCTGGCGGGTGGCGATGATGATGATACTGTCAGGGCTGGCAGCCCTGTTAATGGCTTGAACGATGTGGCCGGTCCGGTGACGGTAAGCGGTGAGGCAGGATCAGACATTCTGTTTATAGATGACCTTGCTGACAATACGGACAACACCGGGACTTTCACCGACAACCAGATCACCGGCTTCGGTCTGGGTGTCGGGATAAGCTATGATACCTTTGAAAAGATCGATGTCGGCCTCGGTAGCGGGAACGATATCTTTAATGCCCAGAGCACATTAGCTGGCACGAACAACCGGATTTCTGGCAGAGGTGGTAACGACACCTTCAACGTGTCCTCCGATGCCCCAATCAACGAGGGTAATCTTGACGGCATCCGCGGCGACTTGCTGCTTAATGGAGGATCTGGTAGTAATACCCTCAACATCAGTGATCGGGGTAACAGTACTGGTCGTACTGGTGTTGTTATCGATGAGTCTGGCATTTACGGTCTTGGCGATGCTGGTGGAACCGGGAATGTCACCTTCACGACCAGTGACAGTTTTGGTGGTGGTCTTAATTTCCTGTTCGGTAGCGGCAATGATGAAGTCTCCGTAGTTGGCGCCATGCCGGTAGCGGCTACTACCCTGCGTATGGGTGAAGGGGCTGACCATGTTGTGATTCGTGATGAAAGTCCGGTGGCCGACGGTCTGCTGGTGGTCTTTGGCGAAGGTGGGACCGATACCCTCGATGCCTCAGCCTGGAATGCTGACTTGATCCTTGTTGGCGATGACGGGGCGATAGAATATAGCGGGGATCAGAGGCCCGGAAGCATTGTTTTCATTAAGTCCACAGCAACGACAACCGGGGATCGGGATATTCTATCGGGCGGTTCCGGCAACGATATTCTCATCGGTGGTGCCGGTGGGGACATGTTGGAAGGAAAATCCGGTAACGACATCCTGATCGGCGATGGCGGCAGGGTAAGCTGGAATGGTCAACGGTGCATCATCGAAAGCATCAATCCGTTCACTGGCGGTAGCGATTTTATGGACGGCGGTGCTGGGAATGACATAATGATCGGCGGTTATGGCAATGACAACTTCACCGGCAGTTTCAACGAAGACATCATGGTAGGAGAATATGCCTATATCACCATGACGGGCGGTTTGGTTGATATGATTGCCAGCAATCATTTTGGTAACGATGTTATGGCAAACGCCTTGGGGAATCTTTACAAGGCTCATGAGAAAATTATGGATACACCAGGACAAGCAGACATAGACGCCCTGTTGGAGTCTATGTCCACCCAGCCACCTCCCGGAAGGGACAAGATTTCCATGAATCGTGAAATGCTGTTTGCAGAGATTTTAAAACCCCAGAGGTCAAAACCCGTAGCACATCATTATAGCGATAGCGATGCCCACACAGCGGAAGATGTTCCGATGGAGAAAGTCATGCCCATTACCGGCGAGACCGAAGACAGGGCTGCACAGTTAATTTCTCTGTATGAGCAGGGTGGCCAGGAAAGTCAGGGTGAGGAAAATGCCGATGTCCGTTCGGAAAGGGAACTTGATCAGGTTGATGATTCCGAAGAATCGTCTCCCGGTATGGACAGGCTGGCGGCAGTTATGGCAGGGCTCGCAGGATGGGGGGTTGGTCCGGGTGATTATAAGAAGACCCAGGGTAGAACTCTTCTCGATCGTGGTGGCTTTGCGAAATTAAAAGATGACGAAAGGAAAAGGCACTTTTTTAAGTGGAACGATGGAAAATTTCTATCCCGGGTTGGGGCAGGAAAAACATTTCCGGAGCCCCCCAGACATGAAGGGATAGATGCCCGCTAATTTAATGAAGAATAAGTGTTGAAGGGTTCTGTAAGCCTAGAAACGGAAGGCTTGACAAGTGGTAACAAATAAATTAGTAGGAGTGGTGGCAAAAAAACTGGTATAAACAGGAGCCATTTTCAAAACGTTTCAGTTTGGTCAAGCTCAAGGCGGGAGAAAATTTCAACCACAGGAATACATTGAGTATTTCGAGGATTGAAATTTGAGCCCAACGCAGAGATCGGCCAAAATGGGGCGTTTTGAAACTGGCTCACAGGTAAAGAAACCGCAGGACTTCAGGCGGGATATACTATGCGAAAGAAAATACGAGGAGAAATACCAATGACCGACAAAGAAAAAATTAACACCCAGCAGCAGGACAACGGGGTCAAGATCAACTGGGATGCCGCCCAGATGAAGACATCGTATGCCAATGTTTGCAACGTATCGAGTACCCGCGAGGAAGTTACGCTGCTTTTCGGTACCAACCAGACCTGGCAAACGGGACAGAAGGAGTTGACCATCAATCTGACGGAGCGGATCATCCTCAATGCCTATGCCGCAAAAAGGCTTTCGCTCTTATTGAGCAACATCGTCAAGGAATATGAAAGCCGGTTTGGAGAGTTGAACCTTGACCTTAAATAGAAAAAAAGGCGACAGGTGGGGTTGAACGCTTGAAGCCGATATTGATGACTAAGGGATTGATTCCATGAACCTCTCCGGCGGAACTGAAAACCCTGGTGTCAATGATGCCTTGTCTAACAGAACCGGGTTGTGGTTCTGCCTGGAAACCCCCTGCAGTGCAGGGGAATATTTCAACAGTTGGCTTGCCCTTCAATCTTCGATGATTTCCAAGTGTATCCGGAGCATTCTCATTATAGGACTCCCGGATGCCGCATCTTTTTCCCCCGTGGCCAAATGGCCTGAAGGGGAAACCGATGCGGAACGATTGGCGGAGATATCCGATCAGGTTCTTGCACAGCGTTGCGGTCTCCTTACGGAGCTTTCTCCTCCGGAGTATCATGGCTCGCCGGAGCGGGTAACAGATGCCGGACATTATTATAGCGCCGCTTATCCGGTTCTGATCGACGATAAGCTTTGTGGCGCTGTTGCCGTTGAGGTCGCCGCCGATGGGGAAGAGGAACTGAAAAAAGTTATGGAACAGCTCCAGTGGGGCGTCTCCTCCCTGGAATTGTTTTTTCGCCGTCAACAGATTCGGGATGAAGAAGTTGTCCATGCCCGCCTGAAGTCCGCCGTTAATCTCCTGGCGGGTGTTCTGGCCGAGGAGAGTTATGGTGAAGCGTCTATGGCTTTTGTCACAGGCGTCGCCACACAGTTTAAGTGTGACCGGGTCAGCCTGGGATTTTTGAAGCGCAGCAAGATTTCCATTCAGGCCATTTCCCATAGTGCCAATTTCGACAAGCGCATGAAGTTCAATCGCGCTGTCTCCATGGCCATGGAAGAAGCCATTCTCCAGGCCCGGGAGATCATCTATCCGGTTTCTCCGGATGAGGAAATGCTCATCGTCCGCAATCACGAGGAAATTGCTCATCAGTATGGCACGGAATCAATATTGACGATACCTCTTTTTGGGGCTGAGAAATATTATGGAGCCTTGACCCTGGAACGAGGGACGGAAACCCCATTCAGTGCAGGAGATGTAGACGTCTGCCGCAGTATTTTCGCCCTCGTCGCCCCGGCTTTGAACGGCAAGCGGATCCAGAACCGCCCTATGGCTTACCACTTCTGGCATTCTCTCCGGACGCAGACTAAGAAACTCCTTGGACCGGAGTATATCGGCAGAAAACTTATGGTTCTTCTCATATTGGGACTCGTGATTTATTTCAGCTTAGCTACAGGCGATTACCGGGTGACAGCTAATGCAACTCTTGAAGGGGCGGTACGCCGGACTATTGCAGCGCCTTACCGGGGCTATATCAAGGAAGCATTCGCCAGGGCCGGTGATACGGTGCCGGAAGGGAAAGTTATCTGCACTCTCGATGAACGGGATCTGCTTCTGGAGAAGTCCAGCCTTCAGGGTCAGCAGAATCAGCTGCTGAAACAGCAACAGGAGGCCATGGCTCTCCGTGATAGGGCGAAGCTGAATGTAATAGGCGCCCAGCTGGATCAGGTGATTGCCCAGATTGATCTGACGGGAAACAGGCTGGCACGGAGCAATATCCGGGCGCCGTTTGGCGGGATTCTATTGAGCGGCGATCTGAGTCAGAAGCTCGGTTCCGCCGTCGAACAGGGAGAGCCCCTGTTCGAAATTGCGCCCCTGAAAGATTATCGTCTGATCCTGCAGGTGGATGAAAGATACATTGCCGATGTAACGGTTGGACAGAATGGAAAACTGGTTCTTCCGTCGCTTCAGGGCAACTTTGCTTTTACCGTTGAGAAAATAACACCGATCACAATCGCCATGGAGGGGAAGAACTGCTTTCGTGTCGAGGCCATGCTGGATCAAACATCGAAGAAATTACGGCCCGGGATGGAAGGCGTGGGGAAAATTTATGTAGACAAACGGAAGCTGATCTCCATCTGGACGCGAAACCTCCGTGATTGGCTCCGACTCTGGGTGTGGACCTGGTGGCTATAAAAAATTCACATAGCGCTAAAACGCTGTTTAGCCAATCCTGGTACCGTGTCTCCGACCTGTTGCCCCGTCTGCGCAGTCACGCCCGATTTCATCGACATTCATACCGTGACCGTGACTGGTATATCCTGCAGGATCATTCAAAGGGCCAGTTTCACCGCTTTTCTCCCGAAGCGTACCTGGTTATCGGCCTCATGGACGGCAAGCACACTCTCAATGACATCTGGAAAACGGCCTGTGAACGCTTAGATGATGACATGCCGACCCAGGACGAGGTCATCGACCTCTTAGCCTATCTCCATCAGGCGGATATCATGCAGTCGGATATTCCACCTGATTTTAAAGTTCTTCACCAGCGGGGCCGGAAGGAGAAGATGGGCCGGTGGATGGCCATGCTCAGATCGCCGGTGGCCATGAACTTTGCGTTGCTTGATCCCGATTCGTTTCTGGAGAAAACACTTTTCCTCGTCCGGCCGTTTTTCAGCCGGGCCGGGCTTATCCTCTGGATCGTCATCGTTTCCTTCGCCCTGGCCCAGGTCGGAATTCACTGGCGGGAACTTACTTCCAATGTTACGGATCGCGTGTTGAGCCTCCAGAATATTTTTGCTCTAGGTCTTATTTATCCGGTCACCCGGATCTTTCATGAATTCGGTCATGCTTACGCCGTCAAACGATGGGGGGGAGAGGTTCACGAAATGGGGATTATGCTCATAGCCTTCATGCCCATACCCTATATGGATGCTTCTTCATCTTCCGCTTTCTACCACAAGGGCCAACGCATTATGGTGAGTGCCGCCGGAATCATGGTCGATTTGCTGCTGGCGGCCTGTGGGGTGATTGTGTGGATCAACGCTGAGCCGGGAATGGCGCGCGTGATAGCCTATAACGTCATTCTTATCGGCGGCGTCTCGGCACTGCTCTTAAACGGCAACCCTCTCCTGCGTTTTGATGCATATTATATCCTTGCCGATTTTCTGGAGATTCCCAATCTGGCCGATCGCGGGAACAAGTATATCGGCTACCTGCTGCAAAGATATCTTTTCGGTATCAGGGATGCCAAATCACCTGCCCAGGCTACCGGCGAAGAGTTCTGGTTTTCACTGTATGCCTTTGCCGCGTTTTGTTACCGGATACTGATCAGCATTTCGATCATTTTTTTTATTGCCGGCCGCTTCTTTTTCCTTGGGATTATCCTTGCCATCTGGACGTCGGCGGCGATTCTTCTTTTTCCTCTGGTAAGGTTAGGACG
Organism: Pseudomonadota bacterium; assembly: GCA_018817425.1. Lineage (NCBI taxonomy): Bacteria > Pseudomonadati > Pseudomonadota > Pseudomonadota bacterium. The sequence continues at coordinate 131,640 of JAHITX010000123.1, read as the reverse complement.
CCATATCCATCAGAACATGCACCGCTCTTTACCCCGGATCTTCCTTGTTGCCGGTGTGTTCGCCGGCCTTCTGGCAGGGGTACTTTTTCTGGTGCCGTTTCCATCCTTTACCGTCGCGGAGGGGGTGGTCTGGGCACCCGAAGAGGCGCGGATATTCGCCGGAACGGATGGTTTCGTGGTGAAGTTCCTGGCTTTACCCGGTTCCCGTGTGTTAAAAGGAGACCCGCTTTATTACTGTGAAGCCCCCGAGCTCCGGGCGGAACTTGAGGTCCTTAAAGCCGGGTTAAGGGAACTTGAGGCTCGCTATCGCCTGAGTTTTGTGACCAATATCACGGAAGCGCAGGTGCTTCGGGAAAGAATGGTAAGCGCCCGGGCTAAACTTGCCCGTGCCGAGGAACGATTCGGTGAGATGGTCGTTCGCAGTCCAGCGAGTGGCGTCCTGTTGATGCCGAAGGCCGATGACCTGCCGGGAAGCTTCGTGCGCAAAGGGATTCCCATGGGGTATGTTGTAGATTTTTCAAGAACTGTTGTTCGGGTTGTAGTCAATCAGGCGGATGTCGATCACATCCGTTACCGGACCCTCAAAGTGGAAGGTCGTCTCGCTTCATCCGTTGATACGGTTTATCCTGCCCGCATCGAACGTGAGGTCCCGGGAGCATCCAAGGAACTTCCCAGCTTGTCCCTCAGCCTTGCAGGCGGGGGAGGCGTCATCCTGGACCCGAATGAAACCGAAAAGCCTCAGTCCTTTGAGAATCTCTTTTATTTTGATATTACCCTCGAAAAGGCAAAAGCCAGGGGAATCGGGGAAAGGGTTTACATTCGCTTTGTGCATAATCCCGAGCCCATAGCGTTTCGCCTGCATCGGAGCATCCGTCGTTTACTTCTCAAAAAGTTTGGCGTATGATCCCTTTCATGAAATCAGGCCAGAGGTATCATCCCCCTGCTACCCGCAGTGATCGCCCTGAAAAAAAAGAACACCGCCACAATGTGGTGGAAAAAGCCGTTCTGTCCCTGACCGGGGGATTCGTAAGGTATGCGCGGATGCGCATGATCCGGCCCATACGTATCGTTCCTCTCGTGAAGGCTTTTGAACCTGTAATGGGTACGTTAAATGACCACGAACTCAAGGCCGAGGCGCGGCAGGTGGGACTGAAAATTCGACAACAGGGTTTCCGTGACGATCTGGTGGCGCATTCCTTTGCCCTGATCCGGGAAGTGGCCTGGCGTACACTGGGACTTCGCCATTTCGACACCCAACTCATGGGGGGTTGGGTGCTGTTGCAGGGCATGATTGCGGAAATGGAAACGGGGGAAGGAAAGACCCTTACCGCGACACTTGCCGCTGGCTCGGCTGCGCTTGCGGGTATCCCCGTTCATGTGATCTGTGTGAACGACTACCTGACGGCTCGGGATGCCGAGTGGATGGGGCCGGTTTACCGGGCTCTCGGACTGAAGGTGGGCTGCGTTACCCATGAAGTGCCCCATGAAAGCAGGCAGGCTGCCTATCAGTGTGACGTTGTTTACTGTAATAACAAGGAAATTACCTTCGATTATCTCCGTGATAAGCTTGTTCTGGGTGAACTTACCCACCCCATCCGGTTGCAGGCGGAACACCTGTACTCCAACATGATGCGGGAAGAGAAGCTCCTTCTTCGCGGTCTTCATTTCGCGATTGCCGATGAGGCAGACAGTCTGCTGATCGATGAATCGCGAACCCCGCTCATTATTTCCGGAGCCGCCGGCGGAAGCGAGGAGGAAGCCTTTATGAGAGAGGCATTGTCTGTTGCTGATGATCTTCAGGAAGGGGAAGACTATCTTGTCAATCGCAATGAGAGTATGGTCGATCTCACCGACCGGGGTGTGGCGCTCATAAAGAAATTGACGATATCCCGGGGATCACTCTGGCGGGGGACCATCCGGAGAAACGATATCGTGCGCAACGCCCTTTCGGCGCGTCATCTGTTTCATCGCGATATCCATTACCTTGTTTGCGAAGGCAAGGTGCAGATTGTCGATGAGTACACAGGTCGTCTAATGCCTGATCGTTCCTGGGAAAAAGGCATTCACCAGCTAATCGAGATCAAGGAGGGCTGTGAAGTGACCCAGCATAGGGAGTCGCTGGCCCGAATTACTTATCAGCGATTCTTCAGACGATACCGGCACCTGTGCGGAATGACCGGAACCGCCTGGGAGGTCAGAGGTGAGCTCGGGAAGGTTTACGGCCTGACCGTGGCGAGAATACCTACGAATAGACCTCTGATCCGGGTGCGCCATCCCGACAGGATAATGCCCTCTCTTGAGGCTAAATATCAGGCTGTTCGGGAGCGGGTCAGACAATTGCATCAATCAGGACACCCCGTGCTGGTCGGCACCCGTTCCGTTTCCGTCTCGGAAGAGATCAGCTGTCTGTTCGACGAGGACGGTCTTGGACATCAGGTGTTGAATGCGAAAAACGATCAGGATGAGGCCGGGATCATTGCCCGTGCCGGGGAATACGGAAACATCACCATCGCGACCAACATGGCCGGTCGGGGGACGGATATAAAACTCGGGCCGGATGTTGCGAAACGGGGGGGGCTTCATGTGATCCTGACGGAACGTCATGATTCGGGACGAATCGATCGCCAACTCATTGGACGCTGTGCCCGTCAAGGTGATCCGGGTAGTCATGAAGCCTTTTTTTCCTTGGAAGATCCAATTCTTGGAGAAAAGCGTGGCAGAGTCTTGATTTGGATCATCCGAAAAACCCTTTCCCCCGGTACTTATATCTGGACGCTTGCCGTAAAAATGACTATATTGCTTGCACAGAAAAGAATGGAGCAAGTACATGCCCGTATGAGACAGGAACTGTTGAAAATGGACGAGAAGGTAGGAACGACGCTTTCGTTTTCGGGAACTCGGGAATAGGAAAGAAATCGTGAGAGGTAATCAATGAAAATATCACGTATTATCGGAGGGATGTTGCTGGCCTGCTTAGCTTTCGCCATAGTTGCAGGAGAGGCTCTTGGAGAAGATCTTGAGGGGATGATTGACCCTTATGAGATCGTGAATGTCAGCAGCCAGGTTCCTGGAATCTTGGTGATGGTTGCCGAACGCGGAGATATTGTCAAAAAAGGGCAGGTTGTGGCACAGTTGAGAGCCGGAGTTGAAAATGCGAATGTCAATCTGGCGCGGGTACAGGTGGAATTCAGCAAGCGCAAGCTGGAGAGGAACAGAGAAATGTTCCTCAAAAAACACATTTCGGAGAATGAGAAGGATGAATTTGAGACGGAAATCGCCAAGGGGGAAGCCCTGCTTCAGGATGCTGTTGAGAAGCTGGAAATGCGCACGATACGAAGTACGATAGATGGCGTGGTAATGAAAAGGGAATTGTCGGTGGGAGAATATGTTGGTGAAATGCCGATCCTTGTCATTGCGCAGATCCATCCCCTTAATGTTGAAGTGGTTGTTCCCGTGCGACAGCTTGGCTCTGTGCGTCAGGGCATGTCTGCAGAGGTCAGAGCAGAATCTCCTGTCGGCGGTGTCTATGTGGGTAAGGTTGTGATTGTGGATAAAGTGGTTGATGCGGCCAGCGGTACTTTCGGCGTCCGGGTCGAGCTTCCCAATCCATCATTGAACTTGCCCGCCGGCCTAAGGTGCCGGGTGCGGTTTTTAAAGAAATAAATCCGTACAGAAATATCAAATGGACATGTCCTGAGGGAGGAGAAGGTCCGGGTTGCACTATGGTATAATTACAATTTGCCTCTTCTGAGCATAGATATGAGAAGCCAGAAACCCATAACGGCAGCGGTAATGAATCCGATTATTCCCAAAAGGGATACACCGTAGTAAAGCGGAGGGATCGAAGAAGAAAGAATAAGTGCTGATCCGATAATAAGAGCCGCAATAATTATAGCAAAAGATATTCTGTTGCTGATCCTGTTATGGGTTGAAAGCATAGGCTTTAAACCTTCGTGTTCAAACTTTACTACAAGCTTTTGGCTCTTCAAAAGCTTTGTGATTTCAAGCAAATCTTTTGGAAATTGACGTATAAATTCAACCGACTCAGAGGCAATATCAATTGCCTCTGAGGTCATTTTCTTTGGCGAAAACATTTTTAAGCGGCTTCGTTTTACAAATGGAGCAACATGTTCTATCATATCAAAGTCCGGATTCAGAGAAACTCCTATACTTTCAATTGTGCTTAAGGCTTTCATCATAAGAAAGATATTAGGTAAAATCCTTAGTCTGTGTCTGGAAATCGCTTCAAGAAGACTTTGTAAAAGCTTTCCGATTTTAATGTCTTTTAAAGGTTTATAAAGATGCTCTCCCATGAACTCCGATACATCTCTTTCAAGAGTGCGTAAGTCAGGCTGATAATCCCATGCCGTTATTTTCAGCATAAGTCTGGTTGCCTTAGCTTCGTTACGGCTAACAACGCTTTCTACAAGCTCGATAAAATTCTGCCTTGTTTTAGTGTCAACAAAACCGGTCATTCCAAAATCAATAAGACATATTACATTATCGGGAAGAACAAAGATATTTCCGGGGTGAGGGTCGGCATGAAAAAAGCCATGATCAAAAATCTGTTGCAGATAAATATCAGCTCCCCTTTCAGTAATTGCTTTTTTATCCAGGCCTGCTTCCTCAATCTTTTTTATATCGGATATTTTTATTCCATCAATATACTCCATCGTTAAAATTCGCGATGTTGTATAGTCACGAAAAACTTGCGGAATATAAAGAGACGGATCATCCATAAACTGATACGAAATACGATCCATATTTGAAGCTTCAATGGTGTAATCGAGTTCTTTTTCAATCGTCCGGCTAAACTCTTCCGCAATTTTAACTGGGCGGTGAAATGACATTTCTTCCAGATAGCGCTCCAAAAGCATTGAAAGATGAAGCATTATCTCAAGATCGATTTCTATTATTTTTTTTATGCCCGGCCGTTGAATTTTTATGGCAACATCTTCACCATTTTTAAGCCTTGCTTTATGAACTTGCCCTATCGATGCTGAGGCTATCGGTTTTTCATTTATAAACTCAAAAATATCTTCTGCCGAAACTCCCAGCTCTGATTCCAAAATTTTTTTTGCATCGATGAAAGGAAAAGCGGGAACTTCATCCTGGAGCTTTGAAAGTTCATGTACAAGATCCGGATGGATAAGGTCAGCGCGGGTGGAAAGGATTTGTCCTAACTTGATATAAGTCGGGCCAAGCTCTTCAAAAGCTAATCTGATTCTTTCATATTTTGGGAGTTTTTCTTCTTTTTTACCTTTTTTCCCAGGTATAAATTTAAGGCCGAATTTCAGATACCTTTTTATCCTAAGGACTTCTATAACATCGTCGAATCCATATTTGAAAAGGACAGAAAGAATCTGGCGATAGCGACCAATATGACGATATGTACGCCCGATTGTGCTTATTTGTCTGATGCTTAGCATCGTATTTTATTAACTGCCTGTTTATTTGATAATTTTCTTAAGTTCATTTATTTCATTCTTTAAAGACTCTATATCACTGACGGTAGCTATATTTTCTTTCTTTAAAGCTTCTTTAACCATATCTTCGACTTTTGTTTCCATCTTATCCTGGACTTCGGTATATCTCTTGCGAATATCACTTACAAATTTTTTTCCTTCCTGTTCAGACATTTTGCTTTTTATAGCAATCTCATTTGCCTTACTTTCAACTTCATCCCATGTTTTTAAGGCAAACCCAATTCCGGTAAGCATTGTTTTTTTAACCAGATTAAACATAAAATTGTCTCCTTATTTAAAAAGATTTGCTTGATATGGTACTATGCTTAAGACTGAAATTATTGTATCTCACAATTCCCGTTTCATATCATCATGTGGTTATAATCCATAACGATTGCTGCACTTTAGCATAAGAATATTACCTTTGCAAGGAGTTTCAGCTATTTGAAGTGTATTATTAATCTTAAATAATTGTGACTTATTACCAAGTTATTAAAAGTTGCTTGACTGTTTGTTTTATCTATCCTACTTATTGAATTTAACGGAAAAATATAATAACAGGTTTTTAAAATTTAAATTAATTGATAAGGAAATGCTGATACATGTCTTTTTCTATAGCACTTGCCGGAAAGGGTGGAACTGGTAAAACAACAATAAGCGGATTGATAGTAAAATATTTAACAGCAAAAGGTAAAACGCCTATTCTTGCTGTTGATGCTGACTCCAATGCAAATTTGAACGAAGTTCTTGGTCTTGATGTAGTAGATACTCTTGGTAATGCCAGAGAAGAAATGAAGAAAGGAGTAGTTCCTGGCGGTATGACAAAGGATGTGTTTATGTCGATGAAACTGGAGCAGGCTGTTGTCGAAGCATCAGGATATGATCTTGTTGTTATGGGCCAGCCCGAAGGCTCCGGTTGTTACTGTGCCGCCAACACTCTTTTAACAGGTTTTTTAGAACGGCTCATTGATAATTATCCATATATTATTATAGATAACGAGGCCGGTATGGAACATATCAGCCGGCTTACGACAAAAAATGTTGATATTCTTCTGATAGTTTCAGATACTTCAAGGCGTGGCCTCCAAGCTGGGCTACGGATTGGCGAACTTGCAAAAAAACTTAACATTGGTGTAGGCCAAAGTTATATGATAATAAATCGCTGTAAAGAAGAACCTTCTGATGATATATTGAATATGATTAAAGAGACCGGAATAAAGTTTGCCGGAACAATACCGGATGATAAAACCCTTTATGAATTCGATTTAAACGGTCGACCGACAATAGATATGCCCTTAGATAACAATATGGTTAAGGCGGCTTTTGAAATATTTGACAGAATAATAAAGTAATTATGGGTTTATAGATAGAGCCAGTGTAACCAATTTATATGACAGCAGAAAATCCTTATAAACAACTTTATATCTATTCTATTGAAGGGCGTGTTAAACCCGATTTTAAATTATTTGGTTCCGACTTTATAGGTAATTGGGAGGAGGATAATTTTTCATTTCTTTTCTTTAAAAGCTCATCTTATGGAAATATTGAAATGCTTTTAGACGCCCAGCCCAATCTGATATTAATTGATAAATATGAAATGACATATGATGAATGGCAGGGTAAAACATCTTTTCCTCTTAATATAGGCCGATTCAACATAACTTCTCCCTGGGCTACAAATAGTAATACAGAAAATAAAATTAATATTATGATAGATCCTGGAGTGGTTTTTGGCTCAGGAACTCATCCGACAACTCATGACTGTATCGAAGCGCTTGAGGTAGCTTTTGCAAAAGAACAAATTGACACTGTACTTGATCTGGGAACCGGAACAGGATTGCTGTCAATTATTGCAGCATGCCTTGGGGGTAACAAGGTAATAGCTGTTGATATCAATTATCTCTCTGCCGGCACAGCAAGAAAAAATATCGTAATGAATGGTTTGGAAGATAGAATAATTTCACTACAGGGTTTAGCCCAGGATTTTATAGAATTACCTTCTGACCTTCTTATTGCAAATATTCATTATGATATTATGGAGCAACTTGTTAAAGCAGACGGATTTTTCCATAAAAAATTTTTCATTTTATCAGGACTACTTAAAAACGAAGCGGATAAAATAGAGTTTTACTTATCAAAACTTCCTGTTAAAATAATAAACAGATGGGAACATGCCGGTATCTGGAGCACTTTTTTAGGAAAATCATTGTAATGAAACTTCTTTTAAAGGGAAGGTTGAGATATGCGTATTAAATGCTGGGGGTCAAGAGGTTCGATACCTGTCTCCGGTAAAGAATATCTGATTTATGGCGGAGATACTACGTGTGTAGAAATATGTACTAAGAGTAATGATATTATTATAATTGATGCAGGTACAGGCATTAGGCGGCTCGGCAATCATCTTATAGAAAATAACCTGTATAAATATAATTTTATATTTACTCACGCACACTGGGATCACCTTATGGGTTTTCCTTTCTTTAAGCCTCTTTATTCAAAGCGGGCTGAATTTTATATGCATAGATGTCCGTTTCACAGCAAATTTGTTGAAACAATACTTTCAAAAGTAATGGCGCCGCCGAATTTCCCTGTAAAATATTCGGATTTAAAAGCAAAAATTGCATATATTGATGCATGTCCTACAGAGTTTGAGATAGGCTCGGTCAAGATAATTCCTATTCCATTAAGCCATCCTAACAATGGAAGTGGATATAAGTTCATAGAAGATGATAAAACTTTTGTTTTTTTAACTGATAATGAACTTGGTTTTGTTCATAATGGTGGGCTTCCGATGAAATCATATATCGAATTTTCAAAGTATGCTGATCTTCTTATTCATGACGCAGAATATAAGCCGGAAGAATATGACCGAAGAATAGAATGGGGACACTCTGTATATACAGATGTCCTTTCTATGTCTTTTGAGGCAGGAGTTAAGAAACTTGGCCTTTTTCATCTGAATCAGGAAAGAACTGATGTGGAAATGAATAAAATTGTTAAAATATGCAATCAAACCGCTGCCGGAAAAGGCTATGATACAGAATGTTTAGGCGTAACATGTGATACTGCTTTTATTCTATAAAAAGGTATGTTAATGCAAGATGACACTATAGATGATAAACCTGTACCAGGTAAAGATCTTGATAATATTGATACAGTTGGAAGATATAAAATAATTCGAAAGCTGGGACAGGGAGGGTCCGGTGTTGTATATATGGGGCTTGATCCTTATATAAAAAGGGTTGTAGCAATCAAACTTTCAAAATTCAATACGGATAAAGAAAGAAGTCATTTTTTTGTTGAAGCACAATCTGCCGGAAGACTCAGTCACCCCAACATTGTTTCAATATATGATGCCGGTGTTTATAGAGACTATTGTTATATGGCAATTGAATATGTCAAAGGCGATACCCTTTTAAAATACTGTAAAAAAGAAAATCAACTTCCTGTAAATACAATCATCAAAATTATAATAAATGTTTGTAACGCTCTTGATTATGCTCATCAACAGAAAGTCATACACAGAGATATTAAGCCTACAAATATAATGATGGATTCTTCACTATTTCCCAAAATTACCGATTTCAGCATTGCTCATATTTCAGAGGCTACATTAGATATGGCCATATTGGGCACACCCAGATATATGTCGCCCGAGCAATTGAAAGACTCAAAGGTTTCTGCCATTTCTGACATATTTTCTTTGGGCTGTGTCCTTTATGAATTACTTGCCGGAGTTAAGGCCTTTCCGGGAGATAATCATTTTTCCATTATGTATAAAATCAGCAATGAAGATCCTGTGCCTGTTTCGAGTCTTAGAAGTGGAATACCAAAAATACTTGACGAAATAATACAAAAAACCCTTGCTAAAAATCCGGATGATCGTTACCAGAGTTGTATTGAGCTTTCCTATGACTTAAGAGTGGTTCAAAGGGGTTTGGCCGGGTCACAAGGTAATGAAAGAGTAAATGATATTATAGGATTTATAAACCATCTTCCTTTTTTTAAAAACTTTACAAAAAAACATATAAAAGAACTGCTTTCGGTTAGTAAAATATCAAAAATACCCAAAGGGAAAAAAATAGTAAGTGAGGGTGAAATAGATGATACTTTTTATATAATTATGAGTGGGAAGGTAGCAATAACAAAAGATAATAAAAAACTTGCCGCAGTAGGCCAGGGAAATTGCTTTGGGGAAATGGCATATATAAGCGGTCGGGCCAGAACAGCTACAGTTGTTGCAGAAACTGATTGCATTCTTCTTGTAATAAGTGCTCCGCTTCTTGATAATGCTTCCAAATCGATTCAACTGCTTTTTTTGAAAAATTTTGCTTTAACTCTTGTTGACCGATTGGCGGGAGAATCATAACAATTATAGCTTGCAAATTTACTCTACATATGAGGACACTTTAAAGTAAAATGATTAAAGTTGAATCGGCGGGGATTACGGATACCGGCAGAAAAAGACCAGGGAATGAAGACTCTTATTTTGTTGATGAAAGCAATTGTCTTTATGTAGTTGCCGATGGAATGGGCGGACATAATGCAGGAGAAGTAGCCAGCAAACTTGTTGTAGATACACTAAAAGAAATGATGGGCCTATATGTTTGTGGTGATACCGATAAAATTAAATCCATTCAAGATGTTTCAATCCAGGCCTCATGGCTTCTAACAAGTGTTGCGGAAGCCAACAAACGAGTTTACAGACTTTCAAAAAAAGAATCAGCATGTAAAGGAATGGGTTCAACTGTTTCCGCTGTTTTTGTAGTATCCGATAAACTGATTGCGTTAAATGTGGGAGACAGTCCTATATATCTTTTTCGTAATAATGAAATTGATATGCTATCAGTGCCACATACGGCGATGGCCGAATACGCAGCCTTTGCTCCTGCCGGTGCGCAGCCTCTTTCGGAAAGATTCAGGCATACAATTACAAGGGCTATAGGTATTAAAAAGGAGGTAGAACCTGATTTTCGTGAAATTAAAATATTTACCGGTGATCAAGTTCTTGTGTGTTCAGATGGCCTTAGTGATAAAGTAAAACCTGAAGAAATAATGGATATCATGAAAAATAACTCCGCTTTAAATGCAAGCCGAATGTTGGTTGATCTTGCCAATGAGCGGGGAGGTGATGATAATATTACTTTAATTGCCTTAAACATTACAGATGATTTACAAGCTCAAACAAAACCCGGTTTTACAAAAACACATGCCAATAAGAATAATGAGATTTTAAGGCAGTTGGTAGTAGAATACGATACGGATGATATTTCAAACAGGGTTTTAGTAGAAGATATTACTATGAAGGGGTTCTTTCTTGAAACAGGTGAAATTTTTTCAATGGGTCAAAATATTATTCTTACTATTTCGGATGAAACAGAAGAAAATTCTGTGATGGTTAATGCAAAGATTGTAGAAAGAAGACCTGTTGGGGTAAAGCTTGAGTTTGATAAGCTTACACCGGATCAAAAAAAGAAGATTAAATCTTTAATCGATAAATAAACTTTGTTTATTGTTTGGAAATTGAAAGAAACAAAAATTTAAAATGGAAAACCTCATCAAAAAAGCAGCGAGAGATCTTGCAAACTCCAATAATGTTGTAGCTCTAACAGGAGCCGGTATTTCGGTGGAAAGCGGTATCCCTCCATTCAGAGGAAAAGGCGGAATATGGGAAAAAATTGATCCAATGGAATTTGCACATATTGACTCTTTTATGCGAGACCCTGCTAGAGTATGGAATATTCTCATAAGGGAGATGAAAGATGTAATTGAAAATGCTAAGCCGAATAACGCTCATATAGGTCTTGCAAAACTTGAAGAGTTAAAAATTCTAAGTACAATTATAACCCAGAATGTTGACGGGCTTCATCAGCTTGCCGGAAATACCGATGTTATTGAGTTTCATGGCACCTTTGCATTGCAAAGATGTCTTGAATGTGGAAAAACAATTGAGACTTCCAAAGTTTCTCTTAAGGAAATCCCACCTAAATGTGGATGTGGAGGTATCTTAAGACCGGATTGTGTATTCTTCGGTGAAATGATACCGCAGGATCATTTATTCCGTTCGGGAAAAATCTCCCGTGAATGTGATATTATGCTGGTTGTTGGAACATCTGCGGTTGTTTATCCGGCATCAAACATACCAGTAGATGCAAAAGAGTCGGGGGCAAAGATAATAGAAATAAATCCCGAAAACACTCCTCTTACCTCAAGTATCAGCGATTATATTATCAGGGGCAATGCCGGAGAAGTAATGAAAGAAATAATATCTGAAGTTGAAGCTCTGCTGTAGTATAAAGAAATGACTGAACCTATAAACACTTGGATAAAACAAATAAAGATAGCTCCTCCATCTCTTAGCGATAACACAGCAGATGCGGAACGCTTTGAAAACAGCATAAATAATGTTTTAGGCACTCAATTTCTTGATATAGATACTTGTCTTTTGGTAAAGCTGCCAAAGCTTATTCATGATAATAATTTTAATCTTCGTTGTGTTTTTTTCAAAGACCATAAGAAATGGTACCTTGCCGGAATAACTGATAACAAAACAGATACTGTAGCAGGACTTGCGGTTGACCTTGGTACAACTACAGTCGTTTTAAGGTTGTTAAACCTTTCAACCGGTAAGATTCTGGCCGAGAGTTCATTTGCTAATCCTCAAATATCAGTCGGGCCGGATATTCTTGCAAGGATACATTTTGCGGAAAAAGAAAACGGACTAAACACTCTTACGAGTTTAATTGTAAACGGAATTAATAATGCTGTAGATAATCTTTGCAAGTCATGTAATATCAGCCATTCCGATATTTACCTGGTTTCAGTTGCAGGCAATACTTCTATGACGCATCTTTTGCTTGGGCTTAACCCTTATTATCTTATCAGAGAACCTTATATTCCTGTTATAAACAGACCCGGCTGTTTAAGTGCCACCGAAATTGGTATAAAAGCAAATGAGTCGGCAAAAGTATTTGTATTTCCAAATGCGGGTAGTTATTTTGGAGGAGATCTTATAGCCGGAATTTTATATTCAGGCATTAGCCGAAAGGAAAATACTTCTATTCTTGTTGATGTAGGAACAAATGCAGAAGTAGTACTTGGAAATAAAAACTGGCTTGTCGCTTGTGCGGGTGCTGCCGGCCCTGCACTTGAAGGAGGAGTAACAAAAATGGGGATGCTGGCAGGCCCAGGTGTGATCGACAGGATTTCTTACGATCATACTGCACAGCTATTTAGTATCCATACAATAGGAGATCTTCCTCCTGTAGGTATTTGCGGCTCAGGTCTGATTGATCTTGCAGCGGCTCTTTTTGTTTCGGGAATGATTGATATAAGGGGTAAATTTATTCCAAGTGTATGCAAAACAAGATTGATAGATGAAGACGGATTTAAGCGTTTTGTTGTTATTTTCGCCAAAGATTCCGCCAAAGGTTATGATCTTACCATAAGCCAGGCCGATCTTGACAGCTTGGTAAGATCCAAGGCTGCCATGTACACTATACTTGAAACTATAGCATCATATGTTGGGGTTTCTCTTTCCGAGCTACATACTTTTTATGTAGCGGGTACTTTCGGTTCTCTTATCGATGCGCGCTCTGCAATAACTATCGGTATGCTGCCGGATCTTGCCGAAAGTACTTATAAGTCCATAGGCAACAGCTCTCTTGAAGGAGCATCTATGATTCTTACAGATTGTTCATTAATGGATGAAATAGATATAATAAGAAGCAGTATTACCTATGTTGAATTAAATGTAAATCAGGATTTTATGAACAGGTTTTCCGCAGCCAAATTTCTTCCCCATACCAATCTTTCGCTGTTCCCATCAGTTAAATTTTAATAACTTACTATCGTATCGATAACATTATTAATGAGCAAAAGGGAATCCCTTTGAGGATATCGATAAACCGGAATAATTAAAACAAGATCTGGAAAAACTACGGATTCAACGCTGAGGTCTATGGAATAGAACAAGCCTTTTCAATTTGAAAACCTTTTTCTCGAAATAATCTTAGGCAGGCATCTGCGGCAGCTTTGTCGTAAAAGATTCCTTTGTTTTTTTCTATCTCATCCAATGCGCTATCAATGCCCAGACCAGGACGATAGGGCCTGTGTGAGGCCATAGCTTCAATTACATCGGCAACAGCAAGTATGCGGGCCTCTATGAGAATTTCATCTCCTTTGAGGTTTCTCGGATAGCCCGAGCCATCTATCCGCTCATGGTGCTGGTAGACAATCTCCGCCAGGGGCCAGGAAGATTCCACATCCTTCAGTATTTCGTATCCACTCCGGGAGTGGGTTTTAATCAGGGAAAACTCGATTTCAGACAATTTGCTTGGTTTTGACAATATTTCAGAAGGTATGGATAATTTCCCAATGTCATGAATGGAACCGGCAATACGGATGTTTTCGATTTTCTCCTTGGAGAATCCCATCTCTTTGGCAATGGCGCAGGCAACATTTGCCGTCCTGATTTGGTGACCGGCTGTATAGGGATCTCTGACCTCGACAGCTGATACCATAACCTGAATAGTCGTGTTAAATGCCATTCTGAGACTTTCATGGGTTTGTTTAAGTTGTTCCTCCGACAGCTTGCGATTGGTGATTTCGCGGTTCGTACCAGACCGTCCCACGTATTGGCCCTCATCATTATAAACCGGGAGGCAAGAGTGTCTTATCCAACGTAGTTCACCTTCCTTAGTGATAATTCGGAATTCCAAATCGTGGTCTGTGGTATTTTCTTTTATAAATTCAAAATGGGATTTTATATGCTCTTTGTCATCAGGATGGATAATATCCATAAAAAGCTGCTGGTTATTTATGAATTCCTCGGAGGCATATCCGGTAAAACGTTCGCTGGAAGGAGAAACGTATTTGAATTTCCCATCGGGATAGATCAGATAGATCCAGTCGTTGGAATTATCGGCAATCAAGCGATATTTTTTTTCGTTTTCCAGCAGTGAATCCTCGGCCAGCTTGCGCTCGGTGATATCGAAAAATGCGGCAAGGAAATTATCACCGATGATTGTTCCCGATATTATGACAGTACGCTCTTCGCCATTTTTGCATTTTACACGGTATTCAATCGGTTCTATATCGGTATTTTCTGCTGCTGCGCGTTTCACTGCAGTTTCCCATGTATCAATTACCCAGCGCCTATAGTCGGGGTCGGGAAAGGCGAGTTGTCGCCATTCGGCAAAAGTTGCCACATCCTCCCTTTTATAACCGAAGGTTTGCACAAACCGTTCGTTTAAATTAATCAGGACGCCATTCTTATCGATAAGGCACAGCGGCATCGCCACGACGTCAAAAAGTCGACTGAAGTGCCGTGCGCTCTCGTTCGCGCCCACTTCCGCATTTTTACGATGCATGATTTCCCTGGATAATCTTCGAATCCAAAGCACCAGTACAAGGAGGATTACGGCAAAGGTGGCCAGCGCTTGCCATAACAGGGTATAGTTGAATCCGTGTTCATAGCGGATGGGCAGCCATTTCCTGTAAATGCCATTGCGTTCCGATTCGGTAATCGAATCCAACGCCTTTTGTAGAATCCCGGCCAGGATCACCCAGTCTTTTCGAACCGCCATGCATTGATTGTTTACATATGGGGTTTCTCCGGCAATCTTAAGAGTCGTCAATTTTAACTTTGCCATGTGATAGCCGACAACAAGCATATTTTCTATGTAGGCAAAGACTTCTTTCCGTTGCAGCGTTTCAAGACCTTCCTGTGCTGTCTTGACCCGAACCAGCTGGATCTCGGGGAAATCTCTTGGTATCCAGTCGTTAACCGCGTAACCATCTACCACGGCAACCTTCTTCCCCGCAAGTTCCCGCATATCGGATATGTAGGTAACATCCGCATGGGCGACGATGACAATAGGAATTTTCATGTAAGGTTTGGTAAAAGCCCAGAATTCAGCACGTATAGGCGTCATGGCCACAGATGTGGTCATGTCGATCTCCCACCGTTTCAGGCGGGAATAGGCCTCCTGCCAGCTCAGGTTTTTTATCCGCTCAAACTTCACACCAAGCCTCTGTTCGATAAGGCTCAGATAATCCTCGGCCATGCCGGTTGGCTCACCAAGCGTGTTGGTAAATTCGACCGGAGGCCAACCCGGATCCTGGACAGTGCGGATTACGGGATGGTCGCGCAGCCAGACCTGCTCTTTTTCCGTAAGGGATTGCAGAAAGGCATTTGAGGCCGGAGTTTTTTCGAAGCTTTTGTCTTGGCCGCCTTCCGACACTGTCGTCATCAGCAAAATGCTTGCCATCAGCAGACCAAACACCACGTTAAGCAACAGCAGGCTTGGTTTATGTTTACAGATCAATGCTCACGCCCCCCTTCGCCACATTCGTAAACCGCAGCGGATGTTCGGACTTGTGCCTATAGATAGTTGGCCTCTTTTATGATAACAAAAGTCAATGAAAATATTTATTATCAATTCGGTATGTTTTATTAAAAAATCTACTCTTCAAAGTATCATAAGTCAATATTATTAAGGTTCATCACATTAACATTTAACATATTATACGGTATTACACAAAATCATAATCCGTATTAATCTCCGGAATAAATTGATGGATATTAAGTGCTATTCAAAGCGCTTGCGGTTGCTTCTGTATGATATTTAGTAAGTCAAAAAAGCGTTCGCATTGTATCTTTATGATATGCAACAAATTAATATCTTTAATATAGTATAAAAGTTTATTTATATTATATTATTTACCATATAACATTAATTATCTTTATGATATCATTCATAAAAAGTGGCATATTTCACGAGAACCATTGATATGAGTGTAATGAGGGATTCGTAAAAAATATTTATGATATTTGAGAAAAATAGAAATCGTTTGGCAAGCACCTATCCCTGCATAACTTGAGATTGAAAGCCACTGTATCTTAAATAGCTGTTAGCCAGCTGTTTTTCTGCACTTGCAACACGAAACCATAAGCGCTTGTTCATAAAGATTGGCAAGTGATTATCAATTCAGCGACTTGATTTTGGGAACTCCCCGAACCCTGAATATAAATAGAATTGAAATGTTGGCATGATTTAAGCTTATACAATAGAGTAAATCGGTTTGTTTTTAAAGGCAGGCTGATAGTTTTTTAACAAACCGGCATTCCGGAAGAATGCAATTACTGTAAGAACTATTTGTAAATAAAAATAATCTTACATTTGAACAAGGAGGTAAAAATGGCTGATTTAAAAGTAAAAATGGGAAGTTTGGAGCTTGAAAATCCTATCATCATTTCATCCGGGCATTTTACCAGAACAGGCGATGATATTAAGAGATGCGATGAATTTGGAGCAGGAGCCGTTGTAACAAAAAGCGGTTTTCTGGAAAAAGAATACGAAAAAGTTGTAAAGCCGTATGCTCCCGGCTTGTTTCCGGATGCAAGGTCGGCTTTTCACTCAACCGGAGATGGCTTACTTACTATGTGCGGTTTATCTCCAATTCCGGTTGAAGCCTGGGCAAAATGGTTCAAAGATAATATTAAAGAGATTAAAACCCCTGTTATAGCCAGCTTAATGGCAATATCCATTGGTGGGTATATTAAGGGGGCGAAGATGCTTCAAGAGGCAGGCGCCGAAGCGATTGAGCTTTGTCTTGCTTGTCCTTTGCCTTTTTTAACGCCTCATCCTTATGTGGGCGGAGCCTCAAACAATTCTGCAATTGCCGAAGAAATTTGTGGCGAAGTCAGAAAAGCGGTTAGTATTCCGGTGGGAGTGAAAATGATGTTTAATCCATTTGACCAGGCTCCCTTGCAGATACCCGGAAAAGCAGGATTGGATTGGTTGACAATAGTTATGGCTTTCCCTGCAGCTCCAGGTATAAAGCTTGATAAGATTGAGCCAGTAATGCCCACATCCGTATTCCTTTCCGGTTCAAAGGTGGCAAAACACACGAATTTTGTGGCGCTTTTAAGTCAGGTAGAACAATATCAGGATATTCATATCTCTATTACAGGAGGAACACAGACCTGGAGCGATATTGTTGAGTTTATTATGTACGGAGCGAGTTCCGTTCAGGTTCAAACCCTTTTCTTACAGGAGGGAATGGGCTTGATTGAAAAGTTAAAAAGAAACATATCGGATTATATGGATTCTATGGGTTTTAGTTCAATAAATGAAATGAAAGGAGCCATCCTTCCAAAACTGCTCACCTTTGACGAAGTACTATCGACCTATGGAAAAACAAAAGGAAAGATAGTGGTTTCTGCGGATCAGGAAAAATGTGTTGGTTGCGGAGTGTGTGAGGAGGTCTGCAATTGGGGAGCAATAAAAGTAATAGACGGTACAGTAGAAATAGAAAAAGAGATATGCGAAGGTTGCGGTATATGTGTCTGCGATTGCACGCAAGAGGCTTTATGGCTTGAAAACGTGGAGCTTGTTAAAAAAATTGCAAGAGGATGATAGTAAATTGATTCAAACAAAATGCTACCCAAAGGGTGATTGTAAATGATCGTTGGCTCATGATCGGATGATCTCGATTACCAACTTCCCAAGGATGGATAATCATGAGTCCGCGATCCAAAAGAGAGTACACGGAAACAGTCTATTTCCGATTAAAATGATGCAGGCTTATAAAAACTGCCACTTACTGTATTTCAGGATGAATTCAATTAGAAAACCGCATCAAGATATTTTTGAGATCACCAAACTGCCAAAAAAGTACTCTTACACCTCCTAAGAAACAACACTGATAGACCGTATTGAAAGAGCAGGTTTCTTCCATTAATAACCCGGTAATAACCCAGTACGTGGCTTCGGGTTAAAATGCTACAAAGAAATGCTATCGGATTCTTTAGGAACTGTTTATTACTAAAGGAAAGAGAGTACGGTCTGCTCAGGGGCGGCGCGTTTTTTTACGCCGCCCCTTGCAGCAGGATGTTATGTGAATTCATTTTGTTGGCGCATTTTTTGTTTAGCAATAACTATATTAGTCAATGTTCATTAATCTTTATTTGACCATTTTCGATAATTGCAGGAAGAACCTCTATGCAATTTCCCTTTTTAAATACACAAATCCCAGTCGTCGCTTTCTTTGAATAAGGCTTCTTATAGCTTACAAATCCATACGAATATTTTTTGGATTCAACCTCAAGTCCTTTATAAAAAGATTCTAGCTGACTACATATCAGTGCCATATAATTATCAAGTTTTTCTCCTTTATAAGATTGCAGCCAAATTTGTACTTTCTCAGTATAAAGATCCATAAAAACTTCACTATTCTTTGTGTCACATGCAAAGTTTGCTTTTTCGAAAAAAGAAGTAACTAACTCGGTAGGTATTCTTTTTACACTGTATTCATTTTTTTTATTAGTGTAATCTCCCGCATAAGCATAGAATATCAAGAACAAAAGTGAAACAACTACTATCAGATAAGATAATAATTTCATAAATGTACTCCCGATTTAGATGGTCACATAACCCTCAAACACCGGATTGTGAATGCCGCCGGCATTCACAATTCCGCGTGCTTTGACTTGTCATGATTGTCGATGCAAATCACTGCGTCAAAGTATTTTTCATAATCGTAGGCAATTAATAAATAATTGATACTAGTTAAATAAGACTCTACAACACTTTTGCAGAACCCTCGATTATAGGTAGCACCCATCGTTAAATCATCAGTTACTAAAATATTATCGATTTTCAATTTAGATCGCAATAATTCGTCGACTACTTTTTTTGAAGTGGACACAGGGTTTATAGGGTCTACTTGTTTTAATATTACATGAGATAGCATCAACCATGAGTTACTCTTTTTAAGTAACTCAGTAAATGGGAGCCAGTCTGTATTTTCTAGGATGACAAGGTCTGTATCTATTGATGCAGAAAAATGATGTGTATCCGTCTGAACTCTTGCTAACCCAGGAAAGTGTTTAAGTGTTGCTGTAACCCCATTCTCTTTTAAGCCTACAATATATGGTAACGCTACATTTATCACTTCTTGTGGGATTGAGGATATAGCTCTAGTTGCAATTAATGAATGGAAGTCTAATTTGCTCGGTGGAAGCTGTGGTTTTAAATCTACTACGGGGCTGAAGTTGACTGTTACTCCAAGTTCATTTAGTAATTTTCCTTGCTTCCTTCCATAATCAAGACTTGATTGATTTTTTTTATGTACTAAGGCAAGAGCTTCTTGTCTTTTAATTATCGGGGACAAACGTGAAACAGGGCCGCCTTCCTGATCGGTAGCAATTATCAATAATGGTAGACATAGTTCTTTTCTTGTACGTTGAAGCCCTGATATAAAATTTTTCAAGGATGAAAAGGTCTCATTTTGAATATTTCTCTTAGTGAGAAATATTCCTGCTATCCCATTTTTAGATAGCTGTATTGCCTCATCTTTATCCTTAAATCCAATGATGAGGCGACGGTTTATTTTTGAGTATCGATTTGAAGGATTGGCAACTATACGTTCATAGTCATTCTGATATTCGTATTCGTTAAAAGATACAACAACCAATAACACTGTCACACACAAAAAAGTGAAAACTTTGAACTTTATATTCCTATGTAAGAGTGTAATTCCCAGAAAAGAAAATGCTGACACTAAGAATAATACTAGTTCGATATCTCTAATAAAAAGTAAGTGTGGATCTTTTAAATTAGCTCCCCATACAATGTTTATGCATAGTAATATTATAATGACAGATGTAAAAATATGTTTTTTCACTTCAATTTCTCAGAAATCATAACAGTTAATATATGTAATATGTCTTTGATGGATGCCGGAAAAAAATCTGTATGAAAAGTAGTTAATTTATATTGGTATTTATAGTTTTTGTCAAATTTTTAGTGTGTTATTCTGTAATGGCTATTTATAATCTTTTAACACGTATTACGTATAACACAGGATTTTGTCCGATTGATTTCATTTGCGTTGATTACTGAATGAAACCTTGTAAAGCATAGACATCTGTCAGCTTATCACTTTCAGGAAGCTATCATAGCAATCAATATACTATATAAATCATAATCGTCTTGACATATATGTATGATATTAGCTTAAGGACTTTTCTCTTTCAAAGGACTAATGTTTGAGCAATTCTATTTCAGCATGCAGGATGTTCATCTAACGGATTATTTCTGAATCAATAATTTTGCCGAGATAAATCTGGGTTGTCTTCAGATCCTGGTGTCTCCATGTGATGGGTTAATAACGATATTTATCATTCACATGCAAATCAGACAATAGGCAACATCATCTTCAGCCATTTAATATTGACACACAAAGCCGGTCACACTATATTTCGAATCCAAAACAATAAAGTTATTGCAGTAGAGTATTTTGCCCTGCCAGTGTCTGGGGGAATGTGCTTTGTGTTTTGATTACTAACACTCAAATATTGATGGAGTTATAACTGAAAAAATGAATTGCAAAGAAATTCATTTTATAACATTAGTAACAAAGCAAGGAATTAGAAAGTGATCTGGTGGCAGGCAGATGAGTCATTTAGAGCAGAACTCGATGTAATCGGGCTTGGGAGTTTTGAAGCCTTAATGGATGAACCGGTTGGTGAATTATTAGTGAAGGGGAAAGAGCTTAGGCAATTACGCCGGATCAGCATTTCACAAAACGGTCAGACACGCCATGTATTTCTTAAACGTATAGGGCGTGAGTCGATAGGAATATTGTTGCGCATGCTTGTTTTCGGAAGAAAGCCTTGCTCAGGACCTCTGCGCGAAAAAATGTTGATAGATTCCCTGACAAAAGCCGGCATTCCTGTGATGCGGCCCATGGCCTGGGGAGAGGAGCGAAAGTACTGTTTGCCGGTTAAGGGTTTTTTGCTGGTAGAAGGTGTTGAGGGAACAGATTTGGCCACACTTTATTCTTCAAGTACTTCCAGCGAGAGATTTTTGTTGATGGAGGGATTCGGGAAATTTGTCGGCCAGCTGCATCGCAAAGGATTTTTTCAGGTTGTTAGACTCAAAGATGTTTTCTGTGAATATATTGATGATAAGTATTCTTTTGTTTTAATCGACCGTGAAACAAGTAAACCATGGTCTTCAATATTTTTAAAACACCGTTGCATAAATTCTCTGGCCCGGGCCTACCGGCGAACCCTGCGCGATGGTTACAGCTTTACTCGTGAAGAAATCAAAGGCTTTATAAGCAATTACCTGAACGAGATAAATGACAGGCATTTTACTTCCAAAAGAATATATAGAGAGATAGCTCGCTAAATATTCTTTTGGCAATGGGTTATGGTGTAGAATTGTCGGCAATGATTTGTGGATCTGCTTATTATTTGCTTTTGAGCCACTTTCAAAACGTTTCAGTTTGGTCAAGGTCAAGGCGGGTGAAAATTTTAACCGCAGGAATACATGGGTTATTACGATGATTAAAATTTTCAACCAACGCAGAGATCGGCCAAAATGGGACGTTTTGAAACCGGCTCTTTTATTAAGCTTTTATTGCCGGCCGTTCTCTCATCCGGGCAAGGCGCAGCACCTTGTGGACCTGAGTTTCGCCAAGGCCGGGAATGATTATGGTTTCAGGTTCCGATAAGATGAGTTTGCTAGCCTGCTGATGAGTTTCTTCATCTATCAACATGCATTTATGTTTGGCATGGCTTTCCAGTTTTGATGCCAGGTTGACTGAATTGCCTAGGTAGGTGAACTCCGTTTTAATATAGTTACCTAAAACCATTGCAAATATTTCTCCAGTGCTGATACCGATGCGCACATTGATTTTACTATCTTCCCCATACACGGTTCCGAGCTTCCGGTTTTTATGTTTCAATGCCCGGTAAATATCGATACCGGAGCGGATGGCATTCATTACCATTTCAGATGAAACAGTCTGTCCATGTTCAAATATAGCCATAAAACCGTCTCCCAGAAACTTGTCAATATAGCCGTGGTTCTGATAGATGATCAAGGACATACGGTCAATAAATTCGTCCACCATCTGAATGGTCATACTTTCATCCGACTTTTTCATCAAGTGACTGAAGCCCACGATATCTACAAAAAGCGTGGTGGCATAAAGCCGTGTTTTTGCTCTGGTGCTTTTAAAAGGGTTGAACTCCCGGCTTAGGCTGTTTTTCACAAAAGTGGCATCCTGGTAAGCCAGATTGGATGACAAAAGCTCCCGTGCTGTATATTTATCGATGCGTTTTGCAGCATCAAAGGCACGGATAATGATATCTTTGATGCCGAGCACCATACCCGTTTTTGCGGATTCACGAAAACAGTTATAGGCGTTTTTCTCCTGATCTATCTGGTAATAGGTCAATCCCAACTCATAAAGGGTTTCCGCGATAATTTGTCCTAGCTGTAAATAATTGTTTTGGGTCAGATGAAGAATTTCTTTGAGTTTCTGTTCGGCAAATTCGTAATCATAGAGTTTGCGATATGCCTTTGCCGCCAGAAGGCCAGCCTGCATACTCTCCTGGGTCATCCCCAGTTCCTTTAAGCTCGACTCAAGCTCCAGTGCCATGTCCAACGCCTGATCAGCCTGATTAATACTGAATTTGGCTTCCGCCCTTTCCAGATTGCACAATATTTTACATTTTTCAGTGCTGAACCGGGATGCAAGGGCGACAGCGTCATCAAGGTCTTTGAGATCTTTTTGTTCAACCATTCCTAAAAGCCGTTTGATACGATTATGATTGATCAATGCATAGGCATAGATAATACAGTGGGTTTCATTTGAGGGGTCTGTATTGTAGTTTTCGTAACACACCTTTTTTTCTAAAGCTGCATATTGATTGGCCTGGTGGTGTCGTGTCAGAAAAAGGCTGACCTGACTAAGACCTGCATAGATTTCACCCAGGAAGTTACTGAGTTCAGGAAGGGATTTTGCCTGTTTTAGGGCATTGCTGAGATAGAACTCAGCATCCAGATAGTTCCATTGAGCTCTGTGAATATATCCCAGAGAAATGTATATCTTCACCTTCCATTTCTGAAACAGAGGTTCTTTACGTTCTTCAATAGCATCTAAGGCTTCATCCAGAAGCTCCTCGGCGCGTTGAAACAGACATGCTTTTTGAAAAAAGAGATTTTTATGCCATTTGATGATTGCATCTAAATGGGGAAACGCCGTGTATTGAGCTGTTTTTTGTTCGAACTCTGCAAGGAGTTTAAAAATCTGTTCAGGGGAACCTTTAATATCAATGGCGCTAAAGGCATCCTTTATTGCGTTAATATCCTTCTGGGTTTGGTCAATGTTAAACATGATGGGGTTTTAATCCTTTAAATAATTAATTATGATCTAAAAAGCTTTCATTGTCCGAAATTGCATATAAGCTTTTCCCTGAAAGCACAAAAAGAATCCTCTTTCCAATCAAGAGCGCCATCTATAATTATAATCTGCTATTAGAATATTCGATATGGCAATGTACGTCAATATTAAGTAGTTTGGAAAATAAAAAAATGTAATTTAAACCCCAATACGACTTCTATAGTAAATTAATGGATTGAAAAAAATCAAGTTTTATTGAATTACACCGATATAATGAGTAACACGATATTAATTATATTAAAAACCCGATAAAAAGAGAGAATGAAAAATGAATGCAATATTCCCAAACACGTTGGTTTCTAAAGATTTTACCGGGTATTCAACGGAAAGCAGTAAATTCTATTTTGCCCAATTCAATCAGGTTACAACATCTCAGGAAGAAAGCAGGAACATTACAATCCTTACGGCAGAAGGAGATAAAGTAACTATTTTGGCTGATTCCCAAAGCACAAGCCAATATAGTACTTATAATGGTTTTGCCCGTGTAAATAACATGTCACTTAATTTGCAAGGGAAAAGTATTTCAACAGACAGTAGCAGCGAGTTTTTAATGTTGGTAGAAGGGGATTTAAACAAACAGGAAGTAAAAGATATACAAAAGGCCATGAAAGCCATTGATAAAATCATGCAATCTACTCTTTCGGGTAATTTGAAAAATGCTATGGCCATGGTAAACAAGGTTGGAAATCTTGAGTCCATTGCCTCTTTTGAGGCTAATATTGAATCAAAGAAAAGTGTGGTTGTTGAACAGGCGCTTATGATGGTGGCTGAAAAAACAGTTGAATCACCGTCAGGCGGAGAGACTGAAGAAAGTATTGTAAATCGGGATTCTTTAAAACAGGCAGCCGATCAAATAATGGACATTATGGAGCATTCAGGGGTAAAACCGTCTAAATTTATCAAACCGCTAAACCGGTATCTATCCAATCAACTTGATAAAAATTCAGATGATGACCATGAGCATCCAAAGCATATTGAAATGGGCAGAAGTATGAGGTCAGAACTACTGGAGAGGATAAAGCAATTACAAGAAGCAAAAGAAGGGTCTTTAGAATTGGAACCGGTGAATGAAGACTTGCCTGAGATTGTTGAGGACCCGGCTCCGGTAGAAGATGGATTAACAAATATGGAAACCGAGTCTTCAATGGTGGAAGCTTAGCAGCCTGTTCTTTTCGGACTTCCCCATTCCTCAAATCACAAAAGAACTAAGGTTCGATATTATTGCATTTATAATTATCCAAGCAGTTTTTCAAAAAAATCATTTCCTTTATCATCTACTATTATAAAAGCCGGAAAGTCTTTTACCGTAATCATGAATATAGCCTCCATTCCAAGTTCAGGATATTCTATTGTTTCAATGTTGGTAATACATTCTTTACCAAGTCTTGCCGCAGGGCCGCCTATGGAGCCAAGATAAAAACCGCCGTGTTTCTTGCATGATTCGGTTACATCTTTTGAACGGTTTCCTTTTGCAAGCATAACCATTGATGCGCCGTGCTTTTGAAATTCGGGAACATAGGAGTCCATTCTTCCTGCTGTAGTAGGTCCGAAAGAACCTGAAGGATATCCTTGTGGGGTTTTTGCAGGGCCTGCATAGTAAATGATATGATCTTTAAAATATTGCGGAAGTTCTTCTCCTCTGTCAAGCCGTTCTTTTAATTTTGAATGGGCGATATCTCTTGCTACCACGATTTTTCCTGAAAGAAGAAGTCTTGTTTCAACAGTATGTTTGCTTAGTATGGCTCTTATCTCATCCATCGGTCTGTTAAGATCAATCGAAATCGCGCCTGATTCGGCTTCTTTTGTCTGGGGAAGATATTTTGCCGGATCTTTTTCAAGATTTTCAAGAAAGAGCCCGGCTTTTGTGATCTTTGCTTTTATGTTTCTGTCCGCGCTGCAACTTACCCCAAGACCTATGGGGCATGATGCGCCGTGTCTTGGAAGGCGTATTACTCTTGTATCAAGGCAGAAGTATTTGCCTCCGAACTGGGCTCCGATTCCCAGTTCCTGTGATATTTTTAAAAGCTTTTCTTCAAGCTCAATATCTCTGAAAGCATGACCTAAAGCATTTCCTTTTGTTGGAAGAGAGTCAAGATAACCTGCTGAAGCGAGTTTCACTGTTTTTAAATTCAGTTCAGCAGATGTTCCTCCTATAACAAAAGCAAGGTGATAAGGTGGGCAAGCTGCTGTTCCAAGAGTCTTTATCTTTGCCTTCATAAAATCAAGCAGCTTTTCCGGGCTAAGCGTTGCCTTTGTTTCCTGGAACAAATAGGTCTTATTTGCTGATCCTCCTCCTTTTGCAATAAAAAGAAACTTGTAGGAATCACCCTCAACAGCATATAGTTCAATCTGAGCCGGAAGATTACAGCCAGTGTTTTTTTCATCAAACATTGTAAGAGGTGCATTCTGGGAGTAACGCAGATTGTTTTTTGTATATGCGTTAAAAACACCTTTAGAGATGGCCTCTTCATCGGAAAAACCTGTCCATATCTGCTGCCCTTTTTTGCCAAGCACAATAGCAGTACCGGTATCCTGGCAAAGAGGAAAGATCCCTTCTGCAGCGATGACGGCATTTTTAATCATCTCAAGGGCAACATATTTATCGTTTTCGGAACTTTCGGGGTCATTGAAAATTTTTGAAAGCTGCTTTAAATGAGAGGCTCTTAACATATGGGATACGTCTTTAAATGCCTGTTCGGTAAGAATAGTTAGTCCTTCAGAAGAAATTTTTACAATTGTTTTGCCACCAAAGTTATCAGTAGAAATATAATCTTTAGTAAGCAATCTGTATTCGGTTTCATCTTTGCCAAGTGGAAACATTTCCTGATATATAAAGTCTGCCATTTAAATTTTCTCCGGTGATATTAAGATGTGTTTAACTTATACAGGAACTTAAATATATGAATTGCTGATGTCAAGAAGTTTCAACAAAGACATATAAACATGGGATAACAGCTTATATGATTTGATGTTTCAGAGCCACTTTCAAAACGTTTCAGTTTGGTAAAGGTCAAGGCGGTGGGATTTTAACAGCATGAATACATGGAGTATATCGATGGTAGTGCTAAAGGTTAGCGCTTATGCTTCACTACGTGTCACTTCGTGCGAAATTTGAGCCTAACGCAGAGATCGGCCCAAATGGGGCGTTTTGAAACTGGCTCAGGTAATATCTTTAATTAGAGCTATTTCATCACAATTGGGGAAATTGACGCAAAGCAAGCAATCTGACCAGATTTTAATAAGGGGCAGTTCCTCTTTATCTACCTTAACAAACCCAATCTTTTCAAAAAATTCAGGTTTGTATGTTAAAGTAAAAACTTTTTTTATTTCATAAAGTTTTGCTTCGGAAAGTGCTGTTTCAGCAAGAGCAGTGCCTATTTTATTTTTTAAATAGTCAGGATGAACGGCAAGAGATCTTATTTCGGCCAGATATTCCCAGCAAAACTGCAAAGCGCAACATCCTATTATTGTATCACTATCCTTATCAACATAAACAATAAAATCACGTAGATGATCATAGAGTTTGCTGAAAGGTCGAGGAAGCAGTTCCCCCTTGCTGCTGTATATCTGGAGAAGGTTGTAAATAGCTTTTATGTCACTTATTTTTGCTTTTCTGATCATGTCTCTCCTTATAGCAATGTTTTTACTTAAATCAAGCAATAAATTGAAGTGTTGCCGGCTGAAATATTATTATTTTTTGTTCAATATTGAAATCAAAAAACCAAAAGCGTGTGAGCCAGTTTCAAAACGCCCCATTTTGGCCGATCTCTGTGTTGGGCTCAAATTTCAATCCTCGAAATACTAAATGTATTCCTGTGGTTGAAATTTTCCCCCGCCTTGAGCTTGACCAAACTGAAACGTTTTGAAAGTGGCTCGTGTTATTTCTTATAGTATTATAAATTAAATTGGAAAAAGATTTGACATAGATAATTATAAAACTGTAAAATAGAATATATAAGATATTTGCTATTCTATTTATTTTTACATTTCGCTTTCTTAATAATGCTGATCTTATTAATAATTTTCTATACTGATAATTATATCCTAATATATCTTTTCATTCGTTTTGTCTATTTAGCTAAAAGGAGACTTTTTTATGCATTTAAAGATTAAACCGGCTTCTTTTTTTGTAGTCATTATTTTATTTATTTTTATGCTAAACGGTATAGCTGTGGCTCAGCCTGATGGTACACAAGATTCACTTGAGAGTGTGAAAACAATTGGTAGTGAAACCGGCTCCGATGCTGTCGATAAAAAAGTTGTTAAAAAGCTTAGTGAAATGAATCCTGAAGAAATCAGTGCTCTCGATAAAAAACTTGCTGATGCCCTTATTCTTTATTACGATCGAGACTTTGCCAAGGCGCTTCCGATTTTTATGGAAATTGCCAGTAAGGCCGAAACCATGGATATCATGTTTTGGATCGGCACAAGTGCTATGAGAACAGGTGAGAGCGAGCTTGCGGTTAAGAAATTCAAACAAATGCTTTCTGTTGATCCGAAACTAAACAGAGTCAGGCTTGAACTTGCTGCAGCATATTTTAATATGGGAAACTTTGAAAAAGCGCGCAGTGAGCTTGAAATCGTGAAGGCTGCTTCTCCTCCGAAAGCAGTGCTTGATAATATCTCAAAAATGTTGTCTGCGATTGATCAAAAAACCAAAAAAATATCCTGGAATCTCAGAGTTGCAGAAGGGTTTGTTTGGGACGATAATATAAATTCAGGCCCCGATCTGGATACCTATCAGGTTTTTGGAGGATTTCTTACCCCTGCCAAATTGACTGCCAAGCTCAGAGATGAAGCTATGGTTACAAGTGTTGCAGGAAATCTTCTTTTCGATGCCGGAGAAGCAAAAGGGTTTATGTGGAATACCTCGCTTTCTTTTTATAACAAAGCACATCTTGATTATAGCCAATTTGATTTCTTATCAATTGATGTCAGTACAGGACCATGGTGGGTAGCGCGAAGGGATATTTTTAAACTTCCTATAGGTTATACTGAAAGAGAATACGGAAGCGATCGTCTTTCATATTCTTTTCATGCTGATCCGGAATACGAGCATCATTTTTGTCAGTATTTCAGCATAAAAGGTCTTTTCTCTTACACTACGGAGAATTTTTATTATACCAGCAGATCCGGACTTGATAATGAAAGATACCGTTTTGGACTTGTTCCTACTTTTTATCTTGATAACCGAAAGCATGTTTTTTCTCTTACAACCGGATATGACTACATGGATGCTGATGATGACCGTTTTACCTATGATGGACCATACCTCGGTTTGTCTTATTTTACGAGGTTTCCCACTAAAACGGAATTTTTTGTGCAGTATTTGTGGACAAAGAAAGACTTTGATGAAAAACCTCTTCTTTATATCGAAGGCAGGCAAGATAAACGGGATGGGTTAACCGCCATAGTTAGCCAGGGCTTTTTAAAATACTTTTATGCTTCATTTGCTTTTGCATATACTGATAACAATTCAAACGCCGATATTTATGATTATGATCGGACAACTTACACTTTGAGTTTAGGCTGCCGTTTTTAATCAGGGAGAAATTTATGAAGAGACGCTTAATATTTATATTTACGGTTATGTTTTTGCTGGTATGGGCAGGTTTATTGTTAGCTGATAATAATACCAATACTAAAAGTTCCCGTGGTAAATCAGTAGACGTTGGTTTTCTTCCGGCAGAGCTTAAAACCATGCAAATTGAAGATAATTTTATTAAATCAAATGAATCGGATGTGGGAACCATTCAAAAAGCCTCCGGCCATGTTGTAGTACTGCATAAGGATTCAAATAAAGCTTATTATGCAATTACCGGAGATGCCGTTTATCAGCAGGATGTTTTTTATACCCTAAAGGATTCCAGATGCCGTATCAGGTTTAAAACGGAAGATATTATAACTATGGGTGAAAACGGCAAGATTATAGTTGAAGAAGTTTCTGAAGACAGTGCTGCCAAAGAGAAAAAATCCGTTATGAGCATGCTTAGGGGCAAAGCCATGTTTTATGTTGTGCGCCTGTTTAAATATAGAAAAATTTCAGCATCTGTTAAGACGCCGACTGCCGTAATGGGTGTAAGAGGCACCAAGTTTGGTGTTGAAGTAAGAAAAGCCGGCGAAAAAATAGCCGATCTTTCTGACGAAAGCCTGATTTATCTTGCTGAAAATGGTTCTGAAAATTTTGAAACCATAATTCACGGTTTTGACGGCAGTGTTGGTGTAACTTCAAATGCCGATGGCAGTACAAACACTGTTGGAGCAGGTGAAAGTCTTTTTGTTGACAATCTTGGTGCGGGTAATGTTGAACCCACAGACCCCAATATTGCGAATCAGTTTATTCAGCAAACCGAGGGAGGTGGGTTTGTTCTTGCCGGGATCTTGGGTTCGGGTGCAGACGATGCTGGAGATATAATAGATAATATTATTAATACAGCCGGTACTGATACTACAGATGGCAATGTGGAAAATATTACCCAAAACTTAACCAGTTTGGTAATTGGTGAAACCGATAGACCTGTCAATACATTGGGTTATTTTACGGCAATGCTAACAAGGATGGATAGCACTAAATATTATGAAGGAACATATATAAGCGGATCTGTACAGAATTTTGATAACCCTGATGCAGTTGCAAGTGACACGCCTAATGGAGATATGAAATTAGACGCTTCAGGCGGAATGAGCAATGCTAAGTTAACTGATCTTGATGTTAATACCAAGCATGATAATATTTCCGGCAGTTATCCTGCAATTTTTGCAGAACTTGGGCATAATGCATATATGGAATGGGGTTACTGGACACAGACTGAACCGATGGCCGGAATTTCTTACACCTATTATGTTGATAATAAGGGATACTATATTACAGGAGATCCCACCTCAACAACCGATATGATGACTTTACATAATACTTCAGGCTGGTGGTCATATGCCGGAGGTGCAGAGGGAACCTATTGGACAAATTCCGGTGGCGTAGATATGACCGGTTCATTCGATGCCAAGGTAAATTTTATGGATGGTGCCATTGAAGAATTTAATCTTTCTGTTTCAAAAGACGGGTTCATTGCAAGCGTTGAAAACGCAAGCGGCCGTTTAACAAACGAATCACCTGAGTTTCAGCTTAGCGGAGGGGCAGCTAAAATTGATGCTAATACATCGGTGGAATTCACTGCCAATGGGTCTTTGTATGGGCCTGCGGCAAATAGTATTGGAGGAGCATGGGCTATAGAGCCAATATCAGCAGATAATGACCATGCCACAGGTATATTCCATGGAACAAATCAAGGATCTACCGCAGCTCCTTGATAATTAAGGTGAGAGGGTTGGGCTTTATTTTGATTTAATCACATATGCCCCATTCCAGCCGTTATGCGGCGGGTTGGTTTTATATTCATTGCAGCGGGCCAGCATTGTTTTGCTTGGCCCGTCGCTTATTGTTATATCAAGGGCGGATATGAAATACGATATTGCCTGATCCCAGTTTTTCTTCCTGTATGCCAAAAGCCCTTTTGCGTAAAAGTCAAAAGTCATTTGCATCCTGTCTGTTACTTCTTCTAAATACCCTACAAGCTCAAATATAGTTACAGGTTCATTTTTGCCAACAACACTTACGGAATCTATTTCGCGTGTTACAACATTACTTCCAAGCGCTGTTGCCGTTGAGTCGCTAATTAATGAATATACTCCGTAAATTTTGTTGACGCTTTCAAGCCTTGAAGCAATATTTACGGTATCTCCCATCATTGTATAGTTTTTTCTGGTTTTTGATCCCATGTTACCAACAACGGCAGGCCCACTGCAAATTCCAACGCGCATTTTAAGGGCAGCTCTATTCTCATGTTTCCATTTTGATCTAAGCTCAACCAGTTTTTTCTGCATCTTGATACAGGCCATGCAGGCAACTTCGGCATGATTGGGTAAATCGTTCGGGGCTCCGAAAAAAGCTATTATTGCATCACCAACAAACTTATCTACGGTTCCTTCATGTTCAAAAATAATTTCTGTCATTTCAGTCAGAAACTCATTTAATAATTCAACCAGCTCTTTAGGTGAAAGCGATTCGGATATAGTTGTAAAGCCCTGTATATCTGAAAAAAATGCAGTAATTTCCCTATCCTGACCACCAAGATCAAGCTTTTCGGGAAATTCTATAAGCTGTTTTACTACCGAAGGCGCAAGGTAGGTTGAAAATACATCTTTTATATATTTTTTCTGTTTTGATTCCGTTAAATATTTAAAAAGGGTTATACTGACAAAAACAATAACCATTGTTGAGAGCGGATACACAATGTTTAATATCCATCCTTTGTGTGAAAAAAGAAGCTGACATAAAATAATATATCCGCCAAATAAGAACAATAATGCACCAACGCTTGTTATAGGGTTGGTTCTTCGTACAATTAATCCAAGCGTAAGACCTGCAAAAATTATTGCAAAAATATCAGAGATAATGGCCCAGCTGGGTTGATACAAAAAATTATTTGATAAAATATTGTCTATAATATTTGCATGAATCTCAAGCCCCGGGAAAATACTGGAAAAGGGCGTTACTCTTTGATCATAAATTCCTATTGCAGTAACACCTACAAGCACAATTTTATCTTTTATAAGATTAAGATCCGCATTTCCTTTTAATATATCTGTAACTGAAATAGGCTTAAAAGTTTGTGCCGGGCCCCTGTAATTAATTAATATATGTCCTAATTCATCGGTTGGTATCAAGTGTTTTCCAATAGCAATTTCTCCAACGCCATATTCATATATTTTAAGAGAAAGTTGTTTATCAAGAAAAGCGCTAACAGTTATAAGAGCAAGAGGAGCATACAAAGCCTCTTTGCATTTTAATACGGCAGGAAGCCTTCTGACTACCCCATCTTTATCGGAAAACATGTTAAAATAGCCGGAATAATTGGTTGCATCCGAAATTTCCTTAATATTGGATTGAGGAAATACTGTTTCAATCAGCGGTGCTTTTGGGGCAGATTTTGATAAATATAATATTGTATTATATTCAGAGCTTTGCACATTTGCCTGATGCATTTCAATTTCTTTTTCATCAATATCATTAGTCGTGGAATCATCGTTTTGAAAAAAATATCCGAGTATGACTTTTGCTTTGGAATTATGAATTGCGGTGGCAAGCAGCCTGTCACTGTCTGTTTGAAATTTGAGATCTTCAAGGTATTTTGATAATGAAGGATTTAATTGATTTGATTCTTTTATTTTATTTTGAATGCTTTCTATTGCTTTTACAGTGATTTTTTCATCAGCTTCAAGAAATCCTATATCAAATGCAATTACTTTTGCACCTGCATCCGAAAGTTTATTTACAAGGTCTGCCATTTTTGACCTTGGCCAGATCCATGTGCCTTCATTTCTTATGCTTTTTTCATCAACAACCGCAAGAACAATATCCGACGATGGTGTAACAATTCCCCTTGATTCAAATCGTAAATCAATAGTCTTTAATTCCATGAAATCCAGAAAGTTTATGCCAAAAACATAAGATATAGTTGCAACTATAATAACGAGTATGGAAATTATGATAGGATTTAGTTTTATTTTATTCATTTTAATCAAATGTTTATATTGTTTCCGGTAGCTTAAGATTCTTCTGGGATAATATTGTAACTTGTGCAATATGTCAATATTGACGGAATAAAAAAACATGGTAACCGCATTTGGAAATAATAGTTTTTTTCAAACATCCTAAACCGTCATGCCGGACTTGATCCGGTATCCGGAACTAAATGAAATTACAGGATAGCGCTAAAGCTCCACTCCGTGCCCCGGCAGGTAAATTATTGAAACTAGTGTCAAGGCCATTCTAAGATACCATTGTTAGCCCCAACTCTCTGACTGCCCAATAGCACAATAGGCTGCGCGCCTGAACAATTTCCCGCTGTTTCCCGGCAGCTCAAACTTTATCAGGTTCAACCGCCAGAACTTCGGCAATTCTGGTTGCTACCCCGTTTATGTTAAAGCCGCGAGCCAGAAGATCATATGTATTTTTCATTTGCTCGTCAGCAGCTTTAAGCACACTTTCAACAAATTTCCCATCTCCCAAAATCCTCTCCCTTTCTCAAAAGCCTTTGCCATCAATACACTATGGCCCGCAGTATGGATAATTGTGCAACGTTGTTAAATCAGGAACAAGCCCGGCCCTTAGAGTGTTTAGATGGATGTAGCGCACCAGTTCCAATAAATAAGATTCTTCCTAGCATAAAACTCTATCGAACATATCAGCCAGCATTAATCAAGTTTAATAGTTTAGTACCTAATACTACCAATATTTTTTATAGCCGTACTTTTGTCATATATTTACAGAAGGGCGGATTGTAAAGAAATCCGACATTTTGCTATAATGTCTCTTGAGATGTGAGAAAATATATGATAAACATCTGTAATTATGACTATTGTGGCATAAAGAGAAACTATAAAGGATTTTTTACGGTTATTGGGCTTTCTTTTCGGAAAACATCGTTTATCGTAATTTTAGCGAAGGCCTGTTCGAAGAATACTAAATATTATTCCAGTTATATCAATTAATTCTAAATTTTATGGATAATGTTGCCTGCCATAGGTCACGATTCATAGTTTACCGGGGTAACTTTTTGATGAGGATATCTTTCTTGGTTTTATTTAAAACTGTCGGGATATTTTACAATCTTCGAATTTTGTCTTAAAAGCTTTGTGGCAGTGTATTTAAGCTATATTGCATTCCTTCGGAAGCCTCCAAATCAATAAATATTGTCGGATATCTTTACACTTTGTTCCCAGTAAATAATTTGGCTGAAAGCAATCTTTTTAAAATCAAATAGATATAAGAATGGAACGAATATTGCTTAGTAAAGGATAATTTTGACCTATAGAGGCGAAATCGCCTGTAGCGATTATGTGATTTATTATTCTATGTGAATTTTAAGTAATTAAATATTATTTATCGGATATTGAAACCATTAGAGAGGAGTAAAATATGAAAAGATTAATTATGTTGTTTACTGTCGTTGCTTTTTTATTATTTGGCACCGGGTTTGCTTTTGCGGATGTTTTGGATTTTGAAGATTTGAACAGCATCTCTTTTACCAATCCATACCATGGTTTTAATTTTACGGCCGATTCTTATGCGAAACCGGCCATTGATGACGGAAACTATAGGTGGGATGGCACCAATGGCAGTTATTCCATTAATTCAAAATATTTCAATCCTGTTGTAATATCAACTTCAACCGCATTTTCCTTGGACAGCTTATTTGTTAACACGGATGCCGATCATTACACAATTACTATTTTAGGTTACTTGGAAGGTTCTGTAGTTGCGAGTACATCTCAAATCAATGATAGCATTCATAGTTTTAAATACTTTGTTGACTTTTCGTCGGTTCATGACACGACCGAATGGGATAATATTGACAAAATAGAGATTTTTTCGGGGGCCGGTGGTAATAACGCTCACGTATGTATTGATGATATTACTTATAATTCTGGAAGTAGTAGTGCTGTTCCCGCACCGGCTACCATGCTTCTTCTTGGATCAGGCATATTCTCTTTGGCCGGGCTCAAACGACGATTTAATAAATAATACACTTCAGAGCCACTTTATTTATATTACTGCTTGAAAGTTAAATATACTTCTGTTAAAAATAATAATACAAATTATTACGGATATAAGCTTAGGATGGGTCGTCAATCAGATGTTCAAAACAAGCTCTTTTACAATGTCCGTTGGGAGTGGTATCGTAATTATGTGCTCAAAATTGATCCTTCAACATAATTTCCAAAAGCTTTTTTGATGTTTACTTTTACTATCGTATTTTTTAAACGGTCATCACCGCTTATAAGTACGGGTATGTAATTTGAGGACAGTCCTTTAAGCAGGTTGGTTTTCGGGTCTCTTTTTTCTTCTATTAATACATCAAGATCTGTCCCTATTGCTTTTTTATAAAAACTTGCTTTTTTTAAATTGCCAAGTTTTCGTATACTAGCGCATCTTGCCTTTACAATATCTGAAGAAACCTTTCCGGGCAGATTCTCTGCAACAGTATTTTTGCGAGGTGAAAAAGGAAAAACATGAAGATAAGTTACCGGCAGTTCCTGAATAAGGGAATATGTATTTTCAAAAGCTTCATCTGTCTCACCGGGAAACCCTGCAAGAATATCTACACCTATTGCAGCATTCGGCATATGGTCATTTATCTTTGTTATAAGGTCTTTAAAGAATTCACGAGTATAGGGCCTTCGCATTTTATTAAGTATTTCATTATCTCCGCTTTGAAGCGGAATATGAAAATGGGGGCAGATAATGTCAGATTTTGCGGAAAGCTTGATGATTTCAGAAACAAGTTCATTAGGTTCTATCGAACTTATGCGAATACGATCAATTATTTTTAAAGAGTCTAATAATGTAAGCAATTCAAGCAAAGAAGTTTTCGGAGACAGATCAAGACCGTATTTTCCGATATGAATTCCTGAAAGTACTACTTCACGGTGCCCTGCTTTTTTAATATTTTTTATACTTTCAATCACGGTTTCTATAGGCATGCTGCGGCTTTTGCCTCGTGTATAAGGAACTATACAATACGAGCAGAAAGCTTCACAGCCATCCTGTATTTTAAGAAAAACCCTTGTCCTGCTTTCGGAATGAAGAGCGGGAAGCTGCATAAATCCCTTATTGTCAATCAGATTTTCTTTAAACAGGGCAGGGGAGGTATCGGAAAAAAAGCTGTTTGCTACAGAAATGATTTTATGTTTTTCCTTTTGTCCGATAATATGATGAACGCCTTTTATTTTATTTAACTCATCAGGTTCTGTTTGGGCATAACAGCCGGTTACAATAATTTTTGCTTCAGGATGTAAACGTATCGCCTTTCTTATGGCCTGTCTTGACTGCATGGAAGCTTTTGCGGTTACGGTACAGGTATTTATTATGCATACATCAGGTTTAGCGCCATCTTCTGCCGATGACCAACCGGATAAGGAAAGGCCTTTTGAAATATATTCGGATTCACATTGATTTACTTTGCAACCAAGAGTGGTGGTGACAAATTTAGGCATTTTCGATAAAACCTCCGCCTATAACTTCATCCCCGATATAAAAAACTGCGCCTTGTCCGGGAGTTACCGCAGATTGTGAAGTTTCAAATTCTATAGTTGCACAATTATCCGCTTCCGGAAAAAGTGTGGATGGAACCGCTTTATTACGGTATCTTATTCGTGTATGAACTTTAACCGAAGATGAAAATGATTTTGCTATCCAGTTTATGTTTGCTATTTTACAATGGGTTTTTAAAAGATCATTTTTTGATCCGACTACTACACGGTTGGAATCGGTATCTATGCCAAGAACATAATAAGGATTTGGAGCAGGGCAGTTAATCCCACGCCTTTGTCCTATAGTAAACAGATGAATTCCCTTATGGCTTCCTATTGTTTTTCCGCTTGAATCAACAATTATCCCGCACTGGGGTTCAAACCCTGTCTCTTTTACAAGAAAACTCCCGTAGTCATTGTCTTTGATAAAGCATATGTCCTGGCTTTCTTTTTGGACAACAGGGTGTAATCCTTTTTCTTCCGATAGTCTGATTACTTCTTTTTTGGTAAATTCATATAAAGGAAACAATGCGCATGAAAGCTGTTCTTGACTAAGAAAAGAAAGAAAATAAGACTGATCTTTTCTTGTATCTTTTCCTTTTAAAAGATGAAACAGGCCGTCTTTTCCTAAAATTTTACCGGCATAGTGTCCTGTAGCAAGAGATGTGCATCCGAGTTTTTGGGCAAACTTAAGAACCGTTTTAAATTTAATTAACGGGTTGCATACCAGGCATGGGTTGGGAGTTTTTCCGGCTTTATAAGTCTGTGTAAAATAGTTTATAACATTTTTTTTAAATTCTTTGCTACAGTCAATGAATTCAATTTTGATGCCGATCTGTTTTCCAAGATCTTCTATTTTACGATGATAAGTTATGTTTTTACTTGTATCAGAATTGTCGCTATATTCATAACCGGTTGTAAAATGTATTCCTGTAACATCATATCCTTGTTCTTTCAGAAGATATGCTGCAAAAAGCGAATCAACTCCGCCGCTTAAGGCAATAGCAGCTTTTTTTTGCATTCAAAAAAAATTATTATCTACAGGGCGCATTTTCATTGCGCGTGGTGGGCAGGCCGGGACGCAGAGCTCACAAACACTGCATTTGCTCTGATCATACACTATGATCATTTCAGGGCGCTGAATAGAAAGGGCACCGGTGGGGCATACTGCGGTGCATGCTCCGCAATGGGTGCATTTTTCATTATCCCGTTTTATTTCCTGGGAAGCGTTTTGTACTTTTACTCCCTGGTCTTTTAAGTATTTGACTCCCTCATTAAAATTTTTTCTTGAACCGAAAAGCTCAAGAACCATGATTCCTTCTTTTTTCGGAAGAATAGTTGCATTTAAGATATTAAACATAAGATCATAATTTTTAACAAGAGAACACACTAATGGTTTTTGCACTTCAGTTTCAGGAAATCTGAGAATCAGTATTCTCGAATACACTTTAATACCTCCGGTTATATTTTTTAAAAATGATATTACCGTATTTGAAGGTAATGTCAAGATTGGAGAACGATGTTTACAGGGTAAAAGACGAAACAACCCCCTTTATTAAGGGGGAATTAAAGCTGCGCTCCCTTTATGATGTAATTCATTTGAATTTCTTTATTAGGGTGGGGTGGTTATATTAAATCCAAATGCGATTACACTGACGATGTTGACAGTGCGATCGAATTTACAACAATTGCCATAATGTGTGCAATGTTTAGAAATTCATATAACATGGGATTTGCATTCACAACAACTATGGTTTAATCTTAAAGCATAGTTAAAAAATCAAAAGCAAATATACGGAGCAAGTATGAATGAAATTGATCAAGCTGAGTATAAATTAATATTGCGCGGGTTAACCCGCCACGATTACCCTCACATCAAACGAATAATGGATAAAGTATATTCAGGAATGGGTGGTGCCTGGCAGGAGGATGAATACAACGCATTAATCGATAATTTTCCTGAAGGGCAAATTTGTATCGAAGATAAAGGTGCTGTTGTAGCTGCTGCTCTTTCTATTCTTGTAAATGCGGAAGAGTTTGAGAGCCGGCACAGCTATGAGGATGTTGTTAGCGGTGGCAAAATGACAGGCCACGATCCTGATGGAAACGCAGTGTATGGTGTCGACATTTTTGTTGACCCGGATTACCGTGGTTTGCGCATCGGAAGGCGTTTATATGATGCCCGTAAGGAATTATGCGAAAAATTGAATTTGAAATGCATTATTTTTGGCGGACGAATCCCCGGTTATGGTGAACACTCGGATGCTATGTCTCCTTCCGAATATATTCAAAAAGTCAAGGCCAATGAAATCTATGACCCTGTATTGTCATTTCAGCTTTCAAACGATTTTCACATAAAAAAGATAATAAAAAATTATATACCTGAAGATACCCAGTCCCAGGCATATGGGGTATTGATGGAATGGAACAATATCTATTATGAAAAAAAGCAAAAATTATTCGGCGGACGAAAATCCTATCCGCGCATAGGGGTTGTCCAATGGCAGATGCGCCCTTTTAATGATTTGGATGAGTTTTTGCAGCAAGCTGAATTTTTTGTGGATGCGGTTGCAGGCTATAATTCGGATCTTGTTTTGTTTCCGGAGCTTATGAACGCGCCACTGTTAACAAATTTCAATCAGGAAAATCCGGCTGAAGCCATGCGATCCCTTGCGGAATATACCGATGATATTCGGGCGGCATTTGTCAATATGGCTATTACTTACAACATCAACATAGTCGCAGGCAGTGTTCCTCAACTAAAAAATGAGTTTTTGTACAATGTATCCTTTTTATGCCGTAGAGACGGTACGTGGGAGGCGCAGTACAAGTTGCATATTACGCCGGACGAAGAAAAATATTGGGGATTGAAGGGGGGCGATGAAGTCCGGATATTTGATACCGATATAGGCAAAATCGGCATTCTCATCTGCTATGATGTCGAGTTCCCCGAGTTGGCGCGGTATCTGGCGGATAAGGGCATGACATTTTTATTCGTTCCGTACCTTACAGATACCCAAAATGCATATCTCAGGGTTCGGCGATGTGCTCAGGCCCGTGCCATTGAAAATGAATGTTATGTGGCGATATCAGGAAGTGTTGGTAATCTGCCGAAAGTTGAAAACATGGACATTCAATATTCTCAGTCGGCTGTATTCACACCATCGGATTTTGCTTTTCCGCACGATGCTATTGCAGCAGAAGCGACACCCAACACCGAAATGACTCTTATGGTTGATTTGGATCTTGATTTACTCAAAGAATTACGGCAGCAGGGGAGTGTGCGAAATCTTGAAAATCGGCGCAAAGACCTTTACAAGGTGGTGTGGCTCAAATAGCTTACCCCAAAGCCACATCAAGAATCATCATTACTGAAAAACCGGCCATTGTTGCCATTGTTACCAGATCTATGTTTGCATAGTTTCTTTGAGATTCCGGAATCAGTTCTTCCACTACTACAAAAATCATGGCTCCTGCTGCAAAGCAGAGTGCGTATGGAAGAATGTTTTGCATTTTCAGAACAAATATTGCTCCGATTACTCCGGAAATCGGTTCCACTATGCCAGAAGCTTGTCCCATGAAAAAACTTTTGCCCTTAGTCATCCCTTCTCTTCTTAATGGCACTGATACAGCGGTCCCTTCTGGAAAGTTTTGAATTCCAATCCCGATTGCCAAAGCAATTGCTCCCCCGATTGTGGCGGAAGGAAGATTAGCTGCAGCAGCTCCAAATGCAACACCTACTGCTAAGCCCTCAGGTATATTGTGGAGAGTTATGGCAAGTACCAGAAGTGTGCTTCGTTGCCATGAGGTTTTTACCCCTTCTTTTTTGTCAATACTGAGGCCAGGATGAAGATGAGGCAGAAATTTATCGGTCAGTCTCATAAAAATTCCGCCACCCATAAATCCGATGACTGCCGTCAACCATGGAGTGTGCCCCAACTGTTCCGCCATTACTATGCCTGGTGCGAGAAGAGACCAGAAGCTTGCGGCAATCATAACGCCTGCAGCAAAGCCAAGCATTGAGTCCATAAGCTTTTGGTTTACAGCTTTTGTAAATAATACAATTGAAGCCCCGGCAGCAGTGACACCCCAAGTAAAAAGTGTGGCAATAAATGCCTGTGTAACAGGATCGAATTGTTGGAAGAAATAGCCCATTTTATTTCATTTGTTTAATGTTTAATGCAATTAAATTATAGAAGCTATATTTGTCGTTATTGTTCCCAATGAATGCATTCAGATTTTAAATATTGAAGGATTGCCATATTTCTATGCGGTGTCCTTCAGGATCAAAAAGATAAAAGACTCTGACATTCCATACATGCTTATTGATTACCGTTGGCTCTAATCCGTATATATATACTCATTTAAGGTCGGAGTAGCCTTATAATAAAACATCCGGATAAGCGTAAAAAATATCCCGAAAAAACATAACGCGATTGACGTTGAAAATAGCAGATATCTGTATTTTTTCATTTGCACCAAAATAGAAGTTTATGTAATTATCAGAAATTTTTCAAATGTTATCCACTCAACTTTTTCATTGCAATGCGTGCGGCAATAACTACAGGATCCCACAGGGGAGAAATTGGAGGAGCGTAGCTTAAATCAAGATCGGATATTTCTTCAACCGTTAAACCAGCGTGCAGTGCCGTTGCAAGTATATCAATACGTTTAGCGGAACCGGCTTCTCCAACTATCTGGGCACCCAAAAGCTTACCGCTTTTCTTTTCAGCAAGTATTTTAACCGAGATAGGACCTGCATTCGGATAATAATCCGCGCGGGTCATGCTTTTTGTAACAGATGTAATATATTCCATCCCGATTTGCTGAATCTCTTTTTCGGCAAGACCGGTTCGTGCAACTTCGACCTTACCTATTTTTGTAACAGCAGTACCTACCAGGCCGGTAAAAGCAGCATTTCCTCCGGCCACATTAGTCCCAACCACCCGGCCATGCCTGTTTGCCACGGTACCTAAAGCAATATTTACTGGCTTTTTGCTGATCAGATGAAAAGATTCGGCGCAATCACCTCCGGCCCAAACATTGTCAGCCGTTGTATGCATTGCAGTGTCAACCTCAATGGCTCCTGTTATTCCAATTTTTATTCCCGTATCTTTAACAAGTAAAGTATTCGGTTTTACGCCCATACCAAGTATAACAAGGTCGGCCTCAAATGTCCTTTTGTCGGTTACTACCGAGTGAACATAGCCTTTGTTGATTTCAAAGGCCGTAAGGCTTTCGTTTCTATAAAGCTTAACACCTGCTTCAATCAAAGCATCTGAAACAAGTGCTCCCATGTCAGTATCTAAAGTCAGCATAACTTCAGAAGCTCTTTCTATGAGACTGACTTTCATTCCCAGCAAAAGCAGATTTTCAGCCATTTCAAGCCCGATGTAGCCGCCACCTATAACTACAGCTTTTTTAGGCTTATTTTTTTCAATATAATCTTTTAAAGCCAGTCCGCTTTCAAGATTGTTTACCCCAAATATTCCTTTTGCATCTATTCCTTCAACAGGAGGTTTAATCGGAACAGCACCTGTTGATATCATCAGTTTATCAAAGGATTCCCAACGGTCTTTTAAATTATCTTTTTCCTGAACTAGTAATTTGCCCTTTTTGAGATCGATTTCTTTTACTTCGTGAAATAATTTCACATCTACGTCATTATTTTTCTTAAACTCTGATACGGTTTGTCCTTTCAGTTTTTCAATACTATCGACCAACCTGCCGATAAAATATGGAATACCTCAGGTGCCGTATGATATATGAGGACTTTTTTCAAACACAATAATTTCAAGATTCTTATTTAAACGTCTGGCTTTTACTGCTGCCGTCATCCCGGCAGCATTGCCTCCGATGACAACAAATCTTTCTGTGCTCATAGTTTTATCCTCCGGGTAGGTTGTTTGCTTTTATGAATATAAGATAGTAACAAACAGTTTATCTGATATTTGTTAACTTGAAAATATCAATCAACCTTTTTTTGCAAAATCATATCTATTGCTTTATCCAACGCATTGTTAAAATCTTTTACACGACCCATCATTAAAAAATGATCCGCTTCTTTTAAAACAATTGCATCGAATGAAAACATATGCCTCCGGTTTGCTTCATAATTTACGGGCCATAAATCCGCATTCACAGTAACAACAGGTATACGAATCTCATCAAATATTTTAGCCGCTTCCCCTGTAATAAATTGTGACATCATCTCCTTCATAGCATTTAAGGCAACCGCAGGTGGAGCAGCTGACATATCCGAAAGAATC
The DNA here is from genome assembly GCA_018817425.1 of Pseudomonadota bacterium. NCBI lineage: Bacteria > Pseudomonadati > Pseudomonadota > Pseudomonadota bacterium. The sequence continues at coordinate 88,550 of JAHITX010000123.1, read as the reverse complement.
CAATCACGAAGCACAGGATCAGTTTGAGGAGAAATCATATTCTTAACAAATTCCCGGCATCCTGCTGAAAAATCTTTTTCCAGAGGCGCTATCATCTGCTCAAGCTCTTTTGGGGTCATCGGATATTCTATGTTTTCAAAAGTATCTATGCCAATTAATCCAATAACACGGTTCGGCATTAGCCTGGCAGCTTCAGCAATAACCGGACCGCCCATAGAATGCCCTATCAGAATAATTCTACTACTGCCGGTTGTCTCTGCAACCGCACAAACATCTTCTCCGAAAGCCTTCATGCTATACTGTGAACGCGTAAAACCTGATTGACCATGACCGGCAAGATCAAGCACTACAACACGATATTTTTTAGAAAAATATGACAGCTGTTCAAGCCAGTAGCGGGCATCGCAACTCCAACCATGAACGAACACAAGAACCGGTTCGCCAGCGCCATACATCTCATAAGAAATAGAAGTACCATCCCTGGAAGAAACAACATGAGGCCATTGCGCTTCAGCTCTTAAAGCCCCAAAAGATAATAAAATAAATATCAAGCAGCCAACTAAACTTGCCGAATATCTCGCAATAAGTTTACAGTAATTACTTTTCTCAAAACCAACTGTTTTTGATACATCTTTCATAATTTATTTTCCTTTGTGCCAAAAGCTGTTAATCAGCCGCATATTGAAGACTTTCGGTACATTGACTTTATTATGTACGTTATGCATAAGTGTGAATTTATGGGGTGAAGGCCCCCTGTGTGTGAATTCTGTTAATTATTAATATCATTAACAGAAACACTACCCAAAGGCAAGAACGGAATTGTGAGTGGATTTAATTGTAACACACTGTATTTTCCTACTTTTGTCCGTATAAAAGCAAGTAATAATTTATTAAAAAGCATTTAAAAACAGCTATACTGCAGTGTTTGCATAAAAAGTGACAAGCACCTGATCAGTTTTGGATGTGTTATTTCAGATGGTTATTATTAGGCAACTATCTATGATATGGCTCCAAGAACTATGCATAATATTCATACCCTGGTTCAAAATAACGAATTCAAATAATCATTTTAAATTCATAATATTAGATCAATACTTAAAACTACCGGTTCAAAATATTGAACTTGCCACAGGCAATATAAAATCTGTTAAAAAAAATAATAAGAAATTAATGGAATATTTAATTATAACTATCTAATATATAGGACTAATTAACTTTATTAATTATTTATGACAAAAAAAGACTAAATTGGCAAATTATTTGCAATTAATAATGTCAGTTCCAAAAAATTCTTCTTTTCTCCTTAGCGGCCAACCGGATTAATTCCGGCTGGCCGCTATCCTTTTTATCTTATATATTTTACATATTATTTTAAACCAAGCAGTTATATTCTGCTTTTTATTGTACACCTAAGGTTGAAATCATACTGGGGCCTGATTTTTTATTATTACAAATGTGACAAAATATTGGATGTGACAAAATAATGACGGCCATTCTTTTCGATTCGATGCTTATTATATATATACCAAATAATGGCAAGGATATTGCATGATTGCCATATGTTGACTAAGACCTGTTTTTCAAATGCTACTGAATTTATCAAGAATTTAATAACTGGAGGAAAGGATATGATGGATTGCTCATGCTCGAAAACACTTGAATGCTACACCGGATATCTTAAAAAAAGTCCTTGCAGAGATTGTGAGTTTAAAAACAATCTCCCTGATTGTTTCGATGATTGCAATATATTGAAACAATTACAGACAGATATGGCCAGTATTATATCATGCTCAAATGATTATTCAGAAGTTGAAACATATTCCATGCCGAGTCTACAACCCTGAACCATGTTATAAATAATAATCGCCGGCCATCGGCGTAAGCCGATGGCTAAGTACTTCACTTCAAAATTTCCGGATTATGTCGACCGAAAGGAGATATCTTTTTTCATTATACTTTCCTATCGATCTGAAGCAAGCTCAATCATAGCTACTTTGATGAGAAGCATTTTATCCGGGTCTATTAACGATGGATCGGTCCGGTATATCTCGTTTAAAGCGTCAATAATATATCTGAAGGATTTTGAATTTGGATATGAGTTTATGTTGAAATTGCTTAAAGCCGAAAGCAGGAGTTTGACTGCGCCATTAAGATCACCCGCTGCCATTAGATGCCTTGCTTTAAAATAATGCCCCCAATAGGACTCGGCCCTTATATTATCTGTAATTCCGATCAGTTTATCGGATACGGATAATATTGCCTTTTTATTGTTTGCATCCAGATAAGCGGCAAGTTTTAATTCTAAAAGCTTAGAAAATGAAGATTTTGCTTCCACCGATAAATTGGATTTATATAAATCGATAAGTTCTACAGCCTTTTCATACTGCCCGTTGTAGAGAAGATAAAGGATGTATTTTTCTGTAATGGGCCAATCCAATGCCCAGGGTTGGCTCATTACAGGCATAACTTCGTTTTTCCATTCCTTTGCATTCCAGGGAAAGGGAAAAAAATCATCGAATAGAAAATAGCGCTCATTCATTTTCAAACGATCAAGGCCTAAGGTTTTTGAAAGACTGTAGCGATCATAATCTTTCCAGTAGTTACCCTTAGCTTCGTAGTAATCGCTGATATTGGCTTTTTGCCACACTTGGAAAGGTTTGCTGTAACGCTCAATTTGCGGGAAGAGAGCAACGAATTTTGTTTTTTCCTGCTTTGGCACAACTACACTCATTAAAAAGCTTCCCTCCATCCAGTCTCGCTGGAAATTCCAGAATGGTTTATCATTCCAGCGATTTGATTTGGCCGTGTCATAAGTAAAAAACATTTCCATGTTTGAATCATATCCATATAGCGTGTATACATGGCCCGGTATATATACCAGCACCGGATAACCGGCTTTCAAAAGAGAAATCAAAGTATTCTTGTTCTGCCAAAAAGAAGTAATCAGCTCATAACCGTTTTTCTCTAAAAAGGTTTCGGCCTTCCAGATAAAAGTGCCTGAAGAAAAACTCTCCTTAATCGCATAGCTTAACTTTCTGGTGCTGATCGGTTGCTTCTCGTAAAACTTCAGTATTACCGAAAGAGAATTGGGAAAGCATGATGCTGCCTGCTCAAAAGTCTTATGCTTAACAAGTAGAATTTTTCTTCCATCATCTTTTAAGGGTTTATTCTTTTCGAAGGCATCTACATATCTGCGTGCTTTCTTAAAGACCTCGTAGTTTTCCGAATAATCGGTGAGCACTTTCTTGAAACTATCAATAGCTGAATCATAATCCTGATTTAATACATGTAAAACACCTTGCCTGTGATGAAGTGATGCAAGAAGATCGTCGTAGCGTATATAGGGTATGGCTTTAGCATATAGCGTTTTAGCGGAAGAGAGCTTGTGTTTGTCTTCCAGCACAGAAGCAATGGTAAGATTGACTGTAACAGAATATGCCGATACTACAATAATATGAAGTGCTATAAAAGGGATGCCGATTAATAATATGGCAACCGACTTTATGCTGCTACGGTAACTGATTGTTTTTAGAAAGTAGGCAGCTGAAAGTGAAATGGAAATAAAAAGCAATACATAAAAAAGATATTCCGCCGATTGAGGACGATATGAAATTGGTGCAAGCCGCTGTAATGGGTAAATGACAAGCGCCAATACAAAACCGCCGTAAACTAAGATAAATACAAATATAGAAAAAACAGATTTGACAACTGCGCCAATATCTTTATTAAAAAAGTCATTATCTTCTTTTATCCCGTAAAAAAAACCATATATCATTCCGATCAGGCTCCAATACTTAAATACATTTGCCTGAGAGGAAAAATATACGCTGACCTGCTCCCCAAGAATCCAATAATATATTGCCTGAACGATGTTGCTTATACCGGGAAACATGAGTCCCATAATTATCATCCAGGCACATGCACGCGTAAAGGAATATTTTTGTTTAAAGCCAGTAGTTCGGACTATGCTTTTAGAGTCAATGCTCCAGCAATAGAAAAATGCCAGACCAAATATTGAAAGATAAATTATCAGGTAGATGAAGCGCGTAAGAAACGGGCTAAAAGTAAATGTAAACATAAGATAAGCGCAAATGGTCATTGCAACAAGAGAAATCCAAGCAAAATATCTTGCAGCCGGATAAGCATTGCGTGTCTGTCTAAAATATAATACTAGGAAAAACGGACCCAGAAACAGAGCATACATCAGCATCTTCCAGCCTTTAAGTCGTTTTTTTTCATTTGGCGTATCATTAATCATTTCATTCATTATAGCCCCTCCTGCGCAGGTAAGAAGTAGCGCTCATCTAACGGCTTGTTAAAATATTTGCTAAGTAAATGTGCAGCAAGGCTGTTATGGCTGTCTTTTTTAAGCGTCTTTTCTAGCCGTTTTAAGGCCGTTTTGCTTTGGCCATCTCTTATATCAGCTATAGTTTGATAGTATAGATACAGGTGTGGTTCATGGTCAGGTGGTGAGTAAAAAGGAGACGGCGGCTTTTTGAGTTTTACTCCTGCGATATGATACCACATCTCGTATTCACAGCTAAACGGGTGGCGCAAAAAAGTAAGCTTCAGATAATTATATGCTTTTTCATGATACCCAAGCAGAAATAGCTCGCGGCCTATTATGAATGCATCATGGCAGTCAACAAGATCGCTTGAGATAATATTTCCGGTTACAAGACGGAGAAACAGATCAGGTGCTCCATTTACATGGTTATTTTCAACCAGAAGACTGGCAATATCAATACGGTCAGAATCCCGCAAGGTTCCTATTCGCTGAAGAAGTGCTTCAATTTCCTTAATCCGGCCAAATCCTTTTTTATTAAATGATGATATCTTCGGCCGGAAAAACAGATCCTGTTCATAAGGCGTTGGCTCAAGCATGGCCTTAATTAAGGCAACAGCCCGCGTATAGTTAGCATATTTGGGGAAAAGGCCGTTTTGTTTGGCATTAATAACCGGAGTGCTTGAAAACTCTGGGTTAACAGCAAATTTAATTGCGCGCTTAAGCTCTGCAAGATCTTTTTCTGCAAACAGATCGGGCATGGCTTTATCAAGACCTTTTTTGGTAAAAACAATAACTGCTCCGGAATAATGTGGCAAAACATCTTTTAAATAGTCAAGTGATATAGGAACCATTGTTCGTGAAAGAATTTCATCTTTGAGAACCTTTGATTCATCAGAATCAAAAAGCGTTTTAATAGATTTATTCATATCCGATGGTGTTTGTATACGAAACCAGGCAAGACCTGATTGAGGGTCGATATGAAGAAGCGCTGCCCAATATTCTTTGCCTGACAACTTAAGACAAAGCACGGGGCATAATTTTCTTTCAAGAAGCTTTTCAAGAAGTTCAAGCCGTGGTGGAATGAAATCAACCTTTGTTTTGGTAGCTAGTGATAGATAGGATGCCTTATATGGCATGTCGATATATGGAAGCCGGCCATGTGAGCTTTTTGGCAGCATTGTTTTAAAGTCGGCAATAAACTTGTTCAGGTTCTCTTTTGAAATTGTGCCCTGCATCAAAAGTGCAGTAAGCATAACATCCCAGTCCGGATGGATTGGCCTGAATATGGGTACCTTGTCAAACGACATAGAAGATGATTGTACTTTTCTTTTATCTATCAAATCAGCCAGTCGGCAAATATCCGCATCAGCAGGAATAATAATATCTTTTTTACCGTTTAAAAGTTCGCAAACCAAACTCAATTCTTCCGGATTTGAATTAAACGCTCTGGTATAAAGGTATCTCATTCGGCGCGCTGCATTATGTGCGCTATTAAAACGGTCGCGGTCTGTAAAAATAAGGTGTTCATAAATTCTTTGCGAGACTACAGGTTTTGATTTGTTGAAATTATAAAGGGAGAAAGTAGAAGCAACTTTTTGAGGCAGTCCCAAAAAGCAGAGCCACAGAAAAATAAAACAAAAGCCTTTTGTGCATGTCAAAAAGAAAAAGCGCCTTGTATACTGGCCGAAAGACTTGGCATCCCAATAATCCAATGCCAGAATGGCACAAAGCAAAACAAGTACAAGCTGTGTCCAAAAGCCGCCTCTGATCTTTAACCAGGCGAAAAGAAAAATTAATGTAACTGAAAGTAGAAAAACAAATACGATAAAACATGCATAAAGAATAAAAGTACGGTTGATCGAAAAGGTTTTATTGGCATTTGTCATATATCCGGCTAAAAGCACAAAGATCCCCGACACAAGAATCAGCAAATCCTGCCAGAAGGGCAATTCTTCGATCCAGATTTTATAGCCCTTTACTGATTCTTGATTTAATTCAATAAGATCAAGATCAGGAATAATGCTTAATACTGTAAAAAGCAGAACAAGAAACAAAAATAAATGTAAATGGGTTTTTGTAACAGGACTTATATCAAAAGGTGTAAAATTATCTTTTAAAGAATATTTAGCGCAAATAACAATAAAACCGGATAAGGCTGGAATAAGCATCCACAGGCTGCCAAAGTACGGAAATATTAATTGAAACAATGCTGATATAAGAAGAATAAAAATCAAAAATAATGTTCCGCCAAGATGTTTAAGACTTTTTGCAAATCGAAAGTCTTTAATTCTTAACAGAGTAAAATGAGCCGGCGCAGGAAAGAGGATAACATTTAAAACAAACCATAGCCATGTCCCCTTCAACTGTCTTCGATCTTTGATATCATCCGAACAAGTATTTATTTCTTCTGCCATTAATTCACCTTAGATAGAAGTTTACATGAATGTTATAAATTGTACTGCTTCATCACAAGATATTCTGTCTTCTTATAAATCTTATTCAACAAGTGATTTAGTGGTTTCTATATAAAGCCCCTGATGAAGAAGCGAGCTTTTCGGGTCGAAGTAAAAGTATTGTTTATATATTTTATTTGTTTAGATTTGTTGAGATAAAAATGAACCCATATTTTCCCAATTCAGGAATCAGATATTCTTCGAACGTTTTGTTCTTATCCGCAGAATAACTAACAACAAAGAATACTACTGCTATAATAGGTATTAATAAAAACCATTCGCTCATAAATATTTATAAGAATATCCAACAAGCAGGTATTTAACCTTCTCGTCGGACAAGGCGAGTAATATGTCTTTGTAATCTTCGTTCAGCATCGTATTTATTACTCAATGATGTAATTTCTCTGGTTAAAATCCAGACTAGTCTAATGCGATCTGCCGGCGTTTCTGGAACGAAATCATCATTCCGATGGTCTGACATTCTGTGTATGCTTGTATGTGTTCTGTTCATATTTGAGTTTATAACACAAAGCTATATATTAACAAAGAAGAAACTGGATGTAACAGTCAGTTTTCTTTCTTATTTTGCTTGTGTGGAGGTGAGTAATAACGAATTAAGGAATTATAATTTATTGCTGCGGTTCTTTTTAACCTCATACATTGCGATATCGGCATTGTGGATAAGTTCATCCGGATTATCTCCAATGGCAGCCGATGAAATTCCTGCTGAAACACTGATCTGCACAATATCTTCTTTGTTGGAAAAGAACCGCGTCTTGCTGAAGCTTTCATTAAAAGACAAAATTCTTTCCTGAGCCATGGCTTCCGGCATGTTTTCAATTATGACTGCAAATTCATCACCTCCGTATCGGGCTATGAATTCATCTTTACGAAAGGTTTTAGTGAGTGTTGCTGCTACTTTTTGCAGGACTCTGTCTCCTGCCACATGGCCATAAGTATCATTAATCCATTTAAAATTATCCACATCAAACATTACCATCAAAAATGCGGCTCCGCCTTGATTTAGAGATTCAAGTAATTCTAAAATTTTCATATCAAAGGCTTTCCGGTTATACAAACCCGTAAGACCGTCTTTGTTTGCCTCCTCCTTAAACTGATTGGCTTTTTTTGACAGAGTCTGAACCTCAACTTCAGCCAGGGAAATTTTTTTTCGAAGCCAGTGAATCTTTTTCTGAGCCTTTTGAGATTTATCTTCCTCTTCCTTCTTTTTTTTGGCTAACATCTGTTTAATATTTGAAAGCCTGTTCAGGACTTCATTTTTGACATCGTTGATTGTGGAATATATGCTAAAGGAACTTACAATCGAACCTACCTCATTATTAATTTTTTTCTCGAATTCCTCAAAACCTTCGACTTTTCCACCTTCATCAAGCTCTGATGTTAATATTTTTTCCAATTCTGTGACTTGCGTAAAAAAGTTTAAAAATGTTTTGCTGTTATGTTTGAAGTCTTCTGAAATTTTTCCTTTCAGCTTATAAATATAGTCCAGCAAGCGTTCTTTATCTTTATTAAACTCCTTTGGTAACACACCATTTTTGTAGTTAATACGGACAGTCTCTGATAGTTGTTTCATTTCATCGTTTAAAGGATAAAAATTATCCGTAAGGACATAGGCAACCCTGTCTAAGACTTTGTATGGTTCTAATAATTGCTTATCATGGCTTCCCTTCTTACCTGCAATGGATTCATCGGCTGCCTTGGTTTCTTCTTCAAATATGCTTCTTCTTAAAATGCTTGTCTTCTTGGAAATACTATCTATAGACAAGATAGTATCATCATCCTTTAGCAGTTGTTTGATTTCCCGATATTTATCACTATATTTCGGAATAATATCAACAATGAGTCCCAAGGTGCTTATAATTTTCAAGAGACATTCTTTTTCATTTTGACAAACTGTTTCAAGGGATAAATATTCTTTTTTCAGGCTATCGTATTTAGCCTGGATTTCTTCTCCCATTTTTATATTTTTCCTCTCTTAATTAAGACAAGATAATAAGTTGTCAGAAATTTATTTTTTTAAAATTGAACCCAAAAATACCAATCAAAACAATATTGATATGATCTGCATAAAAAGATCAATATACTATTAGGCAGAAATCGTGCCAATTCTATATCAGACGATAAAATATATTGTAGCTACTCAGGTTCACAGCACAATGGTTAACGATTCAAAGGTTGGAGAGTGATAAGAATCGAATGTTTTTAAGGTGTTGAGGTTTAGGAACCGGCTTGTGAATTGACAAAAACATATCTCACAAGAAAAGAAGGATAAATATTATAAAGCGTCATTTTCTTGACTCGATTGACAGTATCATCGCTATCGACAAAAAAAATACCGATTTTTTGTTCCAGGTAATCAGCCTGCGATATGAGTGCGGCACTATAGTAATTACTTCCACTATATTCAACTCATACACGGTTCCCTCACAACTGGGAAATTTGTTCCTCTCTTTCCATCTGCTATACTCTATTCTGACAACTACCCACCATTAAAGACTTGTAGATACATAATACATAAAAAGCATTTTATTTCATTGAAGTGATTCCGGTTGTTTTCTTTCAAGAAAGAAAGATTCTATTAAACTATTGAATCTGCTTCTGTCTTCTTTATTGTCATGCATCTTCGAGATATGCATATGCAGCCCAATTTATCCTTTTAAACCGATATAGCCATAGCCATTAAAATAACGCCGTAAGCCTGAAAAGCGCTTAAAACAAACAATAAATTGACCGAAATAAACAGTAATGATATTGTACAAAGCAAGACATCAAACTTTTACATATAATAAATTATTGTCCATACAATAAATAAGGAGGCTGTATGAATAAAATCTTAATATTTCTTATGGTTTTATCCTTTACAATATTAATTTCATTGCCATTATCAGCCGGCAATGAACCTATGGTTAAAAACAGGATAGATGAGTTAAACAGGTTCTGCCGGGAAGCTATAGCCCAAACTGGCGCAAAACCTGAAAACGGAACAATAAATATAAAAGTAAGAGCCATTCCGGCAAAAGACGGCTTCATATTTGAACCAATTGCTGATGATCAAAAAGGTGAAATAAAGATATCTTCCGCAGTAGAGCCATATCTTTCAAAGAAGGATGAGGAAAAATTTTTCAGTTTCAGGGAAGGAATTGCAAGAATTGTTCATAAAAAACCCAGCGTTGTTCCTTATAAAAATTATGGTAATCAAGGTGAACATATTTCATTTAAAGATGCAATTATTAGACTGAACAGAACCAAGATAAAGTCAAATTGAAGAGCCAGTTTCAAAACGCCCCATTTTGGCCGATCTCTGCGTTGGGCTCAAATTTCAATCCTCGAAATACTTAATGTATTCCTGTGGTTGAAATTTTCTCCCGCCTTGAGCTTGACCAAACTGAAACGTTTTGAAAGTGGCTCTGAAGTATGTCTTTTCATAAAAAGAAGAATCTTCTTTCACAATTCATTAAATCATACAACATATCTTAAAAAATACAGTGTGAAAATAAGGGAATAAATGAACGAAACACATATATCGAATATTGCAAGTGAACTGAGTTTGAAATTATCGCAGGTTGGAGCTGTTTCAACATTGCTTGAAGAAGGAGGCACTGTCCCTTTTATTGCGCGATACAGGAAAGAAGCTACTGAAAGTCTTGATGAAGTAGTAATTACTGACATAAGAGATATGCTGAAAAGACTTGAAGAACTGGATAACAGAAAAGAAGCTGTTTTAAAATCATTGGAACAACATGGCCATCTTACAGATGAACTTCGTGAAAAAGTAATGGCTGCTCCAACGATAGCAGTTTTAGAAGATATTTATCTTCCATTTAAACCGAAACGGCGGACGAAAGCGGCTATTGCAAAGGAGAAAGGGCTTGAGCCGCTTGCCATGATTATTTTTGCACAGGAAGGAGCAGATCCTTATACGGAAGCAGAATCATTTATTGATATAGAAAAGGGAGTTGAGACTGTTGAAGACGCACTTTCAGGCGCAAGGGATATAATCGCTGAAATAGTTAATGAAGATCAACAGGCGCGTTCATCTTTAAGGAATCTTTTTTCTTCAAAAGGCATGTTTGTAAGTAAAGTAGCAGGCGGCAAAGAACAGGACGGCATAAAATATAAGGATTATTATGACTGGAATGAACCTGCGTTTTCTGCTCCTTCACATAGAGTACTTGCAATGCGAAGGGGAGAAAAAGAAGATATTCTTAATTTAACGCTTGCACCAAATGAAGAAGATGCAATTAATTTGCTTGAAAAACTCTTTGTTAAAACCGACGGCAAAGATTCCGATCAGGTGAGAATTGCAGTTCATGACAGCTATAAGAGATTGCTTTCACGATCAATGGAAACTGAAGCAAGACTTCTTACCAAGGAAAAGGCTGATCTGGAAGCAATAAGGGTTTTTACTGAAAACCTTCGTCATCTGCTTTTATCCCCGCCTCTTGGAGCAAAGCGGGTAATGGGAATTGACCCGGGATTCAGAACCGGGTGCAAAGTTGTTTGTCTTGACCGGCAGGGAAAACTTCTACATCATGATACAATTTATCCCCATTTTTCCGAAAAAGGCGAAAAAGAAGCCATTGTAAAAACAAAGGAACTTTGTGAACGTTTTGAAATTGAAGCCATAGCTATTGGAAACGGCACAGCGGGCAGGGAAACGGAATCATTTTGTAAAAACATTGATTTTTCAAGGAAAATTATGGTTATTATGGTTAACGAAAGCGGAGCATCAATTTACTCTGCTTCTGAAACTGCAAGAGACGAGTTTCCCGATCTTGATTTAACTGTAAGGGGTTCCGTATCAATAGGAAGAAGACTTATGGACCCTCTTTCAGAGCTTGTTAAAATAGATCCTAAGTCAATCGGAGTCGGCCAGTATCAGCACGATGTTGATCAAAGCGCTCTTAAGAAATCTCTTGATGATGTTGTAATAAGCTGTGTTAATAAAGTCGGAGTGGATGTGAACAGGGCAAGTGTTCAGCTTCTTACCTATGTTTCAGGACTTGGCCCTCAGCTTGCAAAAAACATTATTACATACAGAAATGAAAACGGACCGTTTAAATCAAGAAAAGAGCTTAAAAAAATACCAAGGCTTGGAGCAAAAGCATTTGAACAATCGGCAGGATTTTTAAGAATAATCCAAGGAGATAATCCTCTTGACACAAGCGCAGTACATCCTGAAAGTTATCATATTGTGTATAAAATGGCTGAAGATCTATCCTGTGTGGTGGAAGATTTGATAAATGATTCTTCAAAAAGAAGCAATATAGATATTTCAAAATACGTAACGGAAGAAGTCGGCATTCCTACCTTAAACGATATAGTGGAAGAACTTGCCAAACCGGGACGTGATCCTCGCAAAGAACTTGAGGAATTTGCTTTTGAAAGCGGAGTTGAAAAGATGGAAGACTTAAGAGCCGGTATGAAGCTTCCGGGTATTGTTACAAATGTTACGGCATTTGGTGCGTTTGTGGATGTAGGAGTTCACCAGGATGGTCTTGTGCATGTAAGCGAACTATCGGACAGGTTTATTAAAAATCCGGGCGATGTAGTAAAAGTTCACCAGAAAGTCATGGCAACGGTAATAGAGGTTGATGTTGACAGAAAAAGAATTTCACTTTCTTTGAAAAAAGTTCCTGGTAAAAAAATAAAATCTGAAAACTCCACTGAAGAAATAAAAGGGAAAAAATTTATTAAAAAACCGGCGCAACCCGTAAAACCGAAAAATACTCCATTTAATAATCCATTTGAAAAACTATTAGATATTCCTAAAAAGTGAACCTGATAAAATATTGCAGCAAGAAATTCTTTGATATTAATACATTGCATCAATGCAATTCCATGTATAGCAAACAGCGCATATATGCAAATATATGCGCTTATCATTTATATCTGCTTTTCACATTAAAACAAACATATCTATATAAATCGATTATATATCAACAAATTATTGACATTTAATGAATGTGGCATAATTAATGCTGATTATTTTAAAAGATATTTAATAGAGCAGGAATCTACCAGTTAAGGGGGCTTGGATAGGTGAAAGATCTTAAAATATTGATAAAGGGTGCAGGTGAGATGGCTACTGGAATTGCTTGCAGACTATATATGTCGAATTTAAAAAAAATTGTTATGACCGAGATTCCAAAACCGGTTACTGTAAGAAGAATGGTGGCTTTTTCCGAGGCCGTATATGAGAACACAAAAGAAGTTGAAGGTGTAAAGGCTGAATATATAGTAAATTATGATGAAGTTAATAAAGTATGGGGTAGAGAAAATATTGCGGTAATTGTAGATCCCTCATGGACCATTATCAGTGAAATAAAGCCTGATATAGTAGTTGATGCAATAATGGCGAAGCGAACTACAAAAACTAAAATTGATGAAGCACCTCTGGTTATAGGTGTTGGGCCGGGCTTTACTGCATCCCAGAACGCCCATGTAATCATTGAAAGCAACAGAGGTCATAATCTTGGCAGGCTCATTTACAATGGTTCGGCTGAACCGCATACAGGTATTCCCGGTCCGACAAAAGGCTACACCAAAGAACGGGTATTGCGTGCGCCTCATAAAGGCAAGGTAAAGCATGTTAAACGACTTGGAGATGAAATCAACAAAGACGATATTATACTTTTTGTGGACAAAACTCCGGTGCCGTCAGCTATTGATGGAATACTTCGCGGGCTTATACGCGAAATTGATGTAACGGAAAATGAAAAGATAGGAGACATCGATCCGAGAAGCGATAAAGAATATTGTTATACTATTACTGAAAAGGCTCGTGCCATAGGCGGAAGTGTTTTGGAAGCGATCATGCATTATTACAATGAACCTTCGTGAACAGAAACTGCCCTATATTTATGTAGGCACATGTTTGTAAAGATGCAGAATTTTATGGACACGATATTATAGAGACGTAAGGTCGTAGAGACGCAAGATTTTGGAGACGCAAGATTTTGCGTCTCTACTGGATGCAAGGGGAATTAAATAATTTGGATGAAACTACGCTAAAAGACAGCAGCATTCAAAACATGAATGGACAGTATATTTTAAGAGCCATTATTGACAGTCTGGATGGTGATGAGAAAATAAAGGAAGTAAGAATAGGTCTTCACTGGACTGCTGTAGTAAGCAGGTATTGCGGGCTTTCATCTACAATGATAGGCGAGCACTGTGCTCACGAGGCAAGAGAAGAAATTACCCCTGTGTCACTTACAGATATGACTGCAATGGAACTTGCACAATATTGTTTTTCAGATGATATATCGAAAGCTTCATTAGGACTTGCTGCTGTAAATTCATTAAATGAAATTAACGAATCAAAAACTGTTGATGTCAATGCCGGTGAGTTATTATTAAAATATGGTCAAAATAAAAATGTTTCCGTTATAGGACATTTCCCTTTTACCGATGCTTTAAGGAAAACGGCAAAGAATCTGTGGGTTATTGAAAAAAGAGCGATAAAAGGTGATTATCCTGAAGATAGTGCCGAAAAATATCTTCCACAATCAGATATTATAGCCATATCCAGCACAACATTGGTAAACCATACCTTACAGAATTTATTAAAATTATGCCCGCAACACAGCTTGAAAATGCTTTTGGGACCAACTACTCCGATGAACGAAGTAATATTTGATTTCGGGTTTGATATTATATCAGGTAGTAAAGTAACGGATATAAATATTGCTTTAAAACATATAAGCGAGGGTACTAATTTCAGGCAGTTAAAAAGAACAGGCTCTATAAGGCTTTTTACAATGATGAAAGAGCCAGTTTCAAAACGCCCCATTTTGGCCGATCTCAGCGTTGGATGAAAATTTTGCACGTAGTGAAGCATTGCGCTATCCTCGAAATACTCTATGTATTCCTGCGGTTAAAATTTTCACCCGCCTTGACCTTGACCAAACTGAAACGTTTTGAAAGTGGCTCGAAAGATAAATAATATGAAAGATAACAGTGAACGCTCTCTTGAACAGATCTATAGAAGTGCGGTAAGTGGCCTGTATTCAAGGCTGCGAAGTAATTATGATTTTATTTACAATAAATTTGGTGATGAAGGCTTAAAACTAATATCTGAAATGAGCCGTGAATATGGTCTGGATATAGCTGCAAGAGCAAAAAAGAGACTGGAAAATCGTGATCTTGAATCAATTGCAGGTTTTATATTAAGAATTTTTGAAACAGTGGCATGGGGCAAGGATGATACAGGTCTTGTGGAACTTAGCAAAACAAGGGCAGTAATCAGAGCCGATCATTGCCCTCTTAATTTCAAAGACCCCAAAATGTGTTTAGCCCATACCACTATGGAAAAAACAGTTGTGGAAGTATTGAATCCGAAATTGAAATACTATATTGGAAAATCCATTCCGGCAGGGGACAGCTATTGTGAACACATAATTGAAACGGGATATGAAAATTAAAGTTACAATATTAGTGGATAACCGGGCTGCTGAAGGGTTGTTGGCGGAACACGGCTTTTCTTTATGGATAGAAACCGGAAAAGAACGGATTTTATTTGATACCGGAATGGGAGGCGCACTTGCATCTAATGCAGATACACTGGGGGTAGATCTGGGTCTTACCGAAATTCTGGTATTAAGTCATGGCCACTTTGATCATACCGGTGGAGTTTCCCGGGTTACAGAAAACTCTAAAAACCTTACTGTTTATTGTAATCCTGCAGTTATGAAAAACCGGTATGTCATAAGTGATGGCAAGGCAAGACTGATAAATATCCAGCCGGACTCTATGAAGGCTGTTTTAAATTTACCTCCCCAAAATATAAACTGGGTTACCCAAACTGTGTTAATTAATGAAAACATCGGCATAGCATGTCCAATACCGAGGGAAACAAGCTATGAGGATACCGGGGGGGCGTTTTATCTTGATCCGCAGGGATTATATGAAGATTTGATTGATGATGATCTTGCTTTGTGGATTAATACAGAAAAGGGTCTTGTAGTATTTGTGGGTTGCTGCCATTCCGGATTGATAAATACTTTAAACCATATTTCGCGTTTGAACAAGGGAAAGAAGATATTATCGGTTATCGGGGGCTTTCATCTGCTTCATGCAGATAAAAAACGTATTGATATGACCATTTCCGCATTACAGTCGTTTTTACCGATGGACTTGCACCCTTGTCACTGTACAGGTGATAATGCAATGAAGGTATTGAAAACAGCATTTGAGCATTATGTTGAACCTGGCTTTGCAGGAGCAAAATATATATTTTAAAAAGGAGTTTTTTATATGCCGTTATTTGATTATCTTTGCCTGGATTGTGGTAAAACAACCGAAATTCTGATTGTTGCTGATAAAGATTTGCCATTATGTAAATATTGCGGCAGCAAAAGTATGGAGAAGCAACTTTCTAAGCCTTCATCTTATATGGGCCAGCAGGCGGGGAAATTTCCAGGTTCAAAAGACACGGCTTGCTGCGGTAATTCACCCAACCAGGCTCAGTGTTCCGGACCGGGAAGCTGTTGCGGAAAGGCTTGATTTTAGCAACTTTAACAAGTTGCTGTCTTTGGAATATTTACTGTAAATTTTGATCCCTGCCCAGGTGCTGAAACTACTTTTATTGAACCTCCGTGCTGCTTGATTATTTTATTTGAAATAAAAAGGCCAAGCCCTGTTCCTTTACTGCCTTTGGATGAAAAAAATAATGTAAAAAGCTTATCACATATATCTTTGTCCATACCTGTTCCATCATCGCTTACTTCAAAATAGATATTATTCTTATCCTGTGATACATTAAATATGATTTTGTGTTTTTCATTTGACTTGTCTTTGATGCATGCATCAACTGCGTTTTCGAAAATATTGATCAAGGCTGAATTTATGCAACCTGTATCGATTTCAAAGTTTCCCAGGGTGTCATCAAAATCGCGTACGAATTCAATATCGTCAGATGTAATCTTTCTCTCCATAATATCTGCAACTTCTGCGGAAAAACTTAACGCATCTACTTTTTCCCAGTTCAGATCTCTTTCTTTTGCATAATAAAGAATATCTAAAACCATTCTTCTTATACGGTCAACCATGAGTTTGACTATTTTCCATCCTTCTTCAATTTCGGCTGAATTTTCTTTCGAAAATCCGGATTCTACCTGGTACATACCGGCATCCAGACAAGTAAGCAGACCTTTTATGCCATGAGAAACGGAACCTATCATAAGTCCTAAAGAAGACAAATGGCTTTGCAGTTCGGATTTTTCCTTAACCAATTTTTCCAGATTTTCGGTATATTCTCTTAACTGCCTTCGTGCTATAATTTTTTCTTCTACTTTTTTAAGAGCCACATCTAAAATATTTACGTTTATAGGCTTTGTGATAAAATCCGCCGCATGATCTTGTAAACTTGCAATGGCAAGTTCCATATCGCCATGGCCGGTTATCATTATGATTTCAGTGTCAGGCTTATCCCGCTTGATTTTTTTAAGTAGTTCAATTCCGTCGATACCAGGCATTTTTATATCTGAAATAACTATAGGCGGAGCATGTTCATTGAAAATATTTAAAGCCTCATTGCCGTTTTCTGCAAGAAGTGTACTGTAGCCCTTGTCTTTCAGATAAACGCCTAAAACATCACGAATATCTTCTTCATCATCAACCAGCAGTATTTGATTATCCATTTTTATTATCCTGTACAGGAAGAGTGATTATAAAACATGCTCCCTGATCCTCTATCGATCTGGAATATATTGTTCCTCCGAAATCCTTGATTATCCCGTAACTGATAGACAAACCCAGACCGGTGCCTTTTCCGGCTTCCTTTGTAGTAAAAAACGGTTCAAATATTTTATCGGATATGGCTTCAGGAATTCCTGCACCGGTATCAGATACTTCAATGACAACATTATTATTATCCATATATGTTTTTAAATGGATTTTCTTTTCAGCTTCGGCAGAATTCATATTCCTGTATTTTTCTTCAATGGCATCCCTTGCGTTGATTAACAGGTTTATAAATACCTGTTCAAGCCTTTGAGGGTCAGCCATAATCATCGGCAAGCTTTTGTCGGTGTCCCATAACACTTCAATACCTCTTACCCTGAGATGTTGGGCAAAAATTGAAAACGCCCTTTCAAGTTCTTCATTAACCTGCACCTTTTCAAAATCTATTTCCGATTTTCTGGCGAAATTTCTCAAATGGTTAATAATCCGGGATGCCCGATCAACATTATTGTCGACTTTTACCAGCATATTGTTAAGAGTGGTTTGATCTATTGACTCATTGTCATTTATCTTACGGATAAAAAAACTACTGACCGTTTTAATAACAGATAAAGGCTGGTTGAGTTCATGTGCTATTCCTGTAGCCATTTCTCCAAGAGTTGCCATTTTACCTGCCTGTATTATTTGTTGCTCCACCTCGAGACGTTTTGTTATATCATCTGTTACTACAAGTAAAACTTTCTGTCCCGGATATTCGGAAGGAGTAATTCCTATATTAACTATGATAGTTTCTCCGCTTTTTGTTAATTGTTTTACCCGGTTTAATTTTGAATAAGCTTTCATTTTGAAGGTATAATCAATTTTTTCTTTTTTTATAAAGAGATCCATGAATGATTTATTATTTATTTCTTCTTTTAAAAATCCGTAAACCGATGTTACTCTTTCATTACAATCAAGGATATTAAGCGAATTTATATCAAGAACAAAAAGAGGATTGGGAATATTGTTGAATATTGAATAATATTTTTTTTCAGATTTTATCAGGTTTTCTTCAAGTTCTTTTCTGTGCGTTATGTCAAGACAAACTTCCATAACAGCGATAATTTCATTTTTTTCGTTTTTTACTGGAGATGTATGCGCTATCCAATATGTAAATGTACCGTCATTGTTAAGACTGGATTCTTCTCCATAGTGCGATTTTCCGTCATCGAAAGTCATAGCCACCAGACATTTCTCACACCTTGAATCTCTTTTCTTATAGGCCTGGTAACAGTAATCACCTGGCTCGGGATGGAAATGATCCTCAAACAAATGATTGTAACGAATAAGCCTGAACTCTTTATCCTGTAATGTTATAAGGCAGGGGACCAGCTCAAACAAAGTCTGGTATTCACTTGTATGTATATTTAATTCGGACCATTTTGTGCCGGTTTCTTTTAGCATACTATTAATACTATCTCCGTAGAGCCAGTTTCAAAACGTCCCATTTTGCCCGATCTCTGCGTTGGGTGATAATTTTAATCCTCAAAATACTCCATGTATTCCTGCGGTTAAAATTATCCCCCGCCTTGACCTTGACCAAACTGAAACGTTTTGAAAGTGGCTCCGTATTAAATAATTGTGTTAATTGATCACAGCATCGATTGTTGCAAATATTTGCTGCGTGGCGAATCCATCCAATGTGGAAGCGCAATTAGGGCATACCGCAACACATGTCCCGCAGCCCTGGCATATGCATGGATTGATAATAATTTGTTCGTTTTCATAATCTATGCTACGTGCACCGTATGGGCATGCGTCAATACATTGTTCGCACAAAGCGCAAATACTGTGATGTACTTTTGCACTAATCTTTCCTCCGGCCAGATTTTTATGGCTTAAAATTACAAGTGCTCTTTGGGCAGCTGCTTCTGCTGTAGCAATAGTTTCGGCAATATTACGGGGAGAATGAGCCAGACCGCAGGCAAATACTCCTTCTTTGAGTGAATCGACCGGTCTCCATTTTGATTCCGCTTCCTGAAAAAAATTATCACAATCAAGTGATGCACCTAAAGCTTCTGCTAAATCACGGGGCATATTCGGCACAATGCCTGTAGCCAGAACCACAAGATCGGTTTCAATTTGTAGTTGTTTTCCCAGTATCGGTTCAAACACCGAGATTTGTGTTTTGTTGTTTTCGTCATTAACAATGGGTTTATTATCAGTGTCATACTGTATAAACATAATGCCCGCATTCCTGGCCTGTGTATAATATGTTTCATGAAAACCATATACCATAAGGTCTCTGTAAAGAATATATACCGAGATAGCGGGATTTTTATCCTTGAGAAAAAGCGCATGTTTTAAGGCATTTGCACAGCAGACGCGGCTACAGTAATTACGCGGTTCCTGCCGGGAATCAACGCATTGGATCATTACCACAGAATTTAGTTTTTCAGGGTCAATAGTATTATCCGAAAGTTTTTGTTCCAATTCCTTCTGGGTGATAACAACCGGATTTACACCGTAAGTATAAGACTGGGTGTCTGCCTGTCTTCCTCCTGTAGCTAAAATAGTTACGCCATGTTGTAATGTATGAACCTGATTATCGGAATCTTTTATATCAGTATGAAAATTTCCTATTTCACCGGAAGAGCCGGTTACTGTTGATTGGGTATGAGTATTGATCTTCGGATGTTTTTGAACAAGATCAAGAGTTTTTTCCAGCAACTCGTTTGTAGAATATCCATCCAATGTTTTTTTCAGCCAATTCAGATTACCTCCCAATTCGTCGGACTGCTCTATAATATCCACTTCAAAGCCATGATCGGCAATTGCCATAGCAGCAGTCATACCGGCTATCCCTCCGCCTACTACAAGGGCTTTTTGGCAAATAGGAATTGTTTGAGTTTCCGAGAAATTTGCCCATTTAAGCTTTGCTATACCGGTTTCAATTACGGACAAAAGCCGCTGTTCGACAGCATGTGATATTTTTGTGTCTGAAACATTATATTGTTGTATTTCATCGCAGGAATTAGGGCGAAGCAAATGTGATATATCAGTATTTATATCAACTATAGAAATTAAGTCAGGATTAAGGCCTGTTTGTTTACAAAGCTCATTTATCTTAAATTTATATACATAGGGAAGACATGTTGCGATAAGAAGTCTGTTTGGATTTGACGTTTTAATTATATTTATAAGAGTATCCAATGATTGTCTTGTGCAAAGTTGTTCCAGAAATTCAATATTCTCAACTAAGGGGTCGGATTTAAGCCGCTTGCTGATATAATCTAAATCTGCTGATTGCGATAACCTGTTACCGCAAGTACAAATTACAGTCAGAATTTTAGGGATTGCTTTTGTCAGGGCATTTTGTGGCGGACTTTTCTTATCTTCTATTGAAAGTTCTCCTCCTTTTGAATGAATTATCCGTGAAGCATTAACAGCTGCCGATGACGCTTGTATAAGTGAATCGCTGATGTCTTTTAGTCCTGCAAAAGAACCTCCGAATGTTATTCCGTCAATGCCGGTTTTAGTTAGCGAAAACGGCTCGGTTTTTCCGAATCCCCATTGATTTAAATCTAATCCCAGAAATTCCGCCATTTCAGATGTTTCTTGCGCCGGTCTCTGGCCAACAGCAAGCACCAGCATATCAAACCTTTCTTCTTTCAAATTGCCGGAGATATCCATATTGCGGACAATCAAATCACCTGTTGCTGTATCCGGAAAAACCGAATGAACTTTAGCTCTTACAAAATTAACATCATATATATTTTGGGCTTGTTTACGGTAACGCTGAAAGGTTTTTCCGTATGTTCTTAAGTCCATATAAAAGATAGTTGTTTCTATATCTTGAGTACTTGATCTTTTAGCAAGCAGCGCTTCCTTGATTGAAAACATGCAGCATATTCCTGAACAAAAATCTGCATTGGTTTGCAAATCGCGTGATCCGACACACTGTATCCATGCTATTTTTTTTACAGGTTTATTATCGAAAGGCCGTAACAGAGTACCATTGCATGGGCCGGTTCCGCTTATCATGCGCTCAAATTCAAGGCTTGTTAAAACATTGGGATAAGCCTTATAACCAAACAAGTTCTTTTCGCTTTTTGGATTGAAAAAACCGGTTCCGCCGCAAAGCACGATTGCGCCTACTTCAAGCTGCCTTTCTTCGACAACGGCTGTGGTATCCTGAAATATCTTTGCAATCATCGGGATTAAAACATCAGGATCAAACGGCTTAACCAGATAGTCCAGAGCCCCGATTTTCATGGCTTCAACAGCGGTTTCAACGGTTGCGTAAGCGGTCATCATAATTACTTTCAGATCATCAAAAAGCTCTTTGGCTTTTTGAAGTACTTCAACTCCATCCATGCCGGGCATCATGATATCTAAAAGCATTAAATCGTAAGCTTGTGCTTTCAGTTTATCGAGAGCTTCGGCGCCGGAAGCAGCCATATCAACCAAAAACCCATCGTCTATTAACCATTCTTTTAAAGAATCACGCATAATCAGTTCATCATCCACTACCAGTATACGAAAGGATTTTCGTTTATCCTGCGGCAAATTAATTGCACCTGTCGGGCAAGCTGATATGCATGCCCCGCAATGTGTACATGATGAAATATCAATTATATACGGATTCGGTATGGCATGAGGAACAGGCAGATAAATTGCTTTATGAGTTCCAATATTCTCGTTAAATTCGTCAGGTACTTCTACCGGACAGACATCGGCGCAATAACCGCAGCCGGTGCAAAGATTTGGATCAACCCAGTTAGAATGCTGTCTTACCGTTGCCTGAAATTGTCCTGCTTCGCCTTCAACCGATGTAAGTTGTGTTGAAAGAAGTATTTCAATATTTTCATGAAATAAACCTTTACGCAGACAATATTGTGAGCCTTTATCTCGATTGTACAGCGGAAGCATCTTGCACATTCCGCAAGTATCCGTTGGGAATTGATAATCCAACTGTCTTAATATGCCGCCTGTATTCGGTGCCTTGTCTATCAGCGTGACGCCATAGCCGTATTCTGCCAGATCCAAAGCGGTGCGAAGTCCGCTTATTCCGGCGCCTACAACCAGAGCCTTGCCGTATTTTTTGGTCATAAATACCTCTTAATCGTTTATTCCTACCACCTCTTGATATTCGTCCTTATTAAATATCGACAGAGGAGGTCTTTGTTCAATACTTTGACCTGCCTGGTAATCAAACGCCTTTTGGGTGATATCGCCTATGGAACGAAACAGCTCCATAACCGGGATATCGTTCGGGCAGGCGTTTGAGCACTGGCCACAGCCGACACAAGCCGTACTCATATGAGTCAGACGCGTGATATGATAAAATAGGGTATCGGTAGGCATTTTAATGATACCTTTCCGTTTAGCCCAGCTTAAATACTGGGAAGGATCATGGTTAAATACATCCGTAACGAAAACACATTCTTTGCAATAGCAAACAGGGCATGCCACCCGGCAATTATAGCAATTGACGCAGGAAGCAAAATACTCGGATATTTTTTCCAGGCTATCGGTTGCTTCCTTCGTTTTATCGAACATATTATCTTTATATTCGGTGCGCTGTTTGATCAGATTATTGATAGCACTCTGTCTGCCCGCAGGTTCATTTGTGGCGCTAAGATTAAGTTGTTTTAATATATTATCTCCGGCTTGTGATTGAGCCTTAACCAGTAAGGATTCGTCAGTCTTCATACCGTATAGGCCGATCTGGATATCGGCGTTTTCGGAAACCGGGTGTTCACATGCCATACAGGCTGTAGCAAGTTTTACTCCTTCTATTTCAACAGCATTTTCTTCAATAACCTTTTTATAAAACAGGGTGCTTGCTTCTTTTGTTTTTTGACTAAAGAATTTTAAATAGTCATTATTTTGAAATGCGCCTAAACAATCTACGCATATCAAAATAATATCATCTTTTTGGGCCTGGTTTAGTTTAACCAGTTCAATAAATGCTCTGATCTCACAGGGGCGCAATACAGCTGCTATTTTACCGCCAATTGGCTTGCGTGTGAGTTTGGCGGCAATTGTTGCCGCATTCATTGGAAATGCCGGTGCAAGAGTATCAACACCTTCTAAATATTTTGGATCAGTTACCAGCGTGGGCATTACCATTTTTTTCATCGGGAGATGCTGAGGCACAAGCATTGCCTGAACAATTCCGGTTTTAAGAATATCTTCCAGAAAACTTCTTATGGATTCCGATATATCCTGATTTTTAATATTAATTTTTGCCGTAACCGTCATATTCCCTCCGAATACATTCTAAATCACCATATTCAATTTTGCTTGGCCGGGGCCCAGTTCTTTGATTTGTGATACAAGTTCGCGCATAATTTCTGCCAGACGAATTCCGTCACTTGCTCCTATCCATGTTAATCTTAATCTTTTAGAATCAAATCCGAATTGAGGAAGGATTTCTTTTAACAGCTTGATTCGCCTGCGTGCTTTATAATTTCCGTTAATATAATGGCAGTCGCCAGGATGGCAGCCGCTGACCAGCACTCCGTCTGCACCTTCCAAAAAGGCTTTGATGATAAATTGCGGGTCAACCATGCCGGTGCACATTACCCGGATGATTTTTATATTAGGAGGGTATGACAGACGTGAAGTTCCGGCTAAATCAGCAGCAGTGTAAGTACACCAGTTGCAAAAAAAAGCCACAATTGTCGGTTCAAACTCGCTCATATTTAAGTTCCTTTCAGTAAATATTAGGATTCAAGGATTCGAGGGGTCAAGGGTTCACGTGAAATCTGATTATGTTTTAACCCCGAACTTTTGAATACTTGCACCATTTTGATAAACTTTATGTCTGATGTTAATGTAGTTATATTAACCTGCCAGCAAGCCGTCGATTTCGGAAAAGATCTGCTTGCCCGTAAAATGCCGGATCTGGGCGGCGCCGCTTGGGCAGTAGCCGGAACAACTTCCGCAGCCTTTACATACGGCTTCATTAACCTCGCTTATTCTTTTTAATTCATTAAATTCAATTGCCGAATAGGCGCATAGATCTATGCAAATCCGGCAGCCTATACATACATCGGGATCTATATGTGAAATCATAGGAGATACTGATACTTTTCCCGAAGCACTTAAGGCCAGGGCTTCGGCGGCAGCTCCTTTTGCCTGTGCAACGGTATCCGGAATATCCTTTGGGCCCTGGCATGTTCCCGCCAGAAAAATACCACTTGTAGCAGTAGAAACCGGTTCGAGTTTCGGATGTTCTTCAAGAAAAAAGCCGTCACCTCCAACACTTATTCCAAATGTTCGCGATACCTCGTTTGTATCGGGACGCGGTTCCATAGCAGTACACAGGATAACCATTTCAACAGGAACTTTTAATATTCTGTCTGAAAGTGTGTCTTCGGCTGTTACTGTGAGGAGACCGTTTTTTTCTTCAATCCGTGAAGCTTTGCCGCGAACCATGCGTACACCTTCACTTTGAACGCGTTTGTAAAATTCTTCATACCCTTTGCCGAAGCAGCGCATATCAATATAGAAATTATATACTTCGGTATCATGCCCGCATTTATCCTTGATAAGATGCGCATATTTAAGCGCATACATACAGCAGGTACGTGAACAGTATTCGTGAAAATTGATGTCGCGACTTCCTATGCAATGTAAAATTGCGACACTTTTGGGAGGTTCCGTAAACTTCAAACGGTCATAAGAGTTTCGTTTAAGGATTTTTCCGCCTGTTGGTCCCGTAGCATTTGAAAGACGTTCAAACTCCAGGTTGGTAAATACATTTGGATACTTACCGTAACCGTACTGAGGCATGGGACTTGGGTTTAAAGGATCGAAACCGGTTGCGACAATTATTGATCCGACATCGATTTCTTCTATCTCATCTTTCATTAAATGATTAATTGCTTTTGCTTCGCATGAAGATACGCAAAGCTTGCATTCACAGCATCCGCCGCAATTTATGCAACGCGAAGCTTCATTTATTGCTTCTGTTTCCGCTAATCTTAAGCTGACTTCTTTGAAAGAAGTAATGCGTTCCCTGACCTCCCGATGCTGCAAGTTTACCCTGTCATTTTTTTGGATAAATTGGGGTATTTCAGCCCAGTTTTGACCCGGTGTACCCTTTGAAGCTAAGTTTGCGCTCAATATATCAAGATCATCTCCGCAAATATAACAGTGGATAGCATCAACTGCTTTCCGGGCTGCGGATACAGCTTCAACAACAGTTGCAGGCCCGCTGACTGCATCGCCTCCTCCGAATATGTAAGAAATATTTGTCTGCATGGTATGCGGATTTACATGTATGGTATTTCGTTTTGAAACTTGCACAAGTTTATCTTCGACAAGCCATTTTACTTCCGTTTTTTGTCCTATTGCGGGAATTACCGCATCACACTTAATGACAAACTCCGATCCTGAAACGGGCACGGGCCGGCTACGGCCGGTTGCATCAGACGCACCAAGTTCGTTTTTGATACACTCAACAGCATCAACTTGCCCGTTATTTCCATGAATAGAAATTGGCGCTGTAAGATAATGGATTTTAATTCCTTCTTCCAGCGCATCCCTGATTTCTTCATGATAAGCCGGCATCTGCTCGCGGCTGCGGCGATAAATAATATTTACCTGTTTGCAACCTATTCGCAATGCAGATCTTGCAGCATCAATAGCCACATTGCCGCCACCGATAATTACGACCTTGTCACCGGGTTTTTTTATAATACCCAGATTTACATTTCTTAAAAACTTGACAGCATCGATAACACCCTCTAAACCTTCTTCACCGGGAATGCCGAGTTTAAGACTGTTATGAGCGCCGATTCCGAGAAAAATCGCTTTAAAGCCCTGGTTTTTTAAATCATCAAGGCTAAAATCAATTCCTAATTTTTTCTCCGTTTGAACTTCTATACCAAGCCGCAGGATGTTTTTGATTTCCTTATCAAGTATATCAGGCGGAAGCCGGTAATCCGGTATACCTACACGAAGCATGCCTCCTAAGACCGGCAGGGCTTCAAAGATAGTAATTTGGTAACCTTTTAAGCGCAGGTAATATGCTGCCGATAGACCTGCAGGACCTGATCCTATAACCGCCACTTTGTCGTCAAGATCTTTGATATCAGGTGTGGGCAGCATGGAAATATCCGTTTGATCTGTCGCAAATCTCTTCAGGTCACGTATAGCAACAGCGCTATCTACTTCGCCTCTGCGGCAGGCTTTTTCACACGGGGCAGGGCAAACACGTCCCAGTGTTGCCGGCAAAGGCAGTCGTTCCATAATCAGATTCAGGGCTTCTTTGTACTTCCCTGATTTAATTAATGCTACATATCCCTGCACATTTGTGCCTGCCGGACAGGTCTGGACACAAGGGGCTCTGTCATATTTATCGATACAATAAGTAATAGGAACTGCCTGGGGAAACGGGCGGTATATAGCCTTTCTGATTTTAGTATTTACATCCCAATCATTTGTAAATTCAACCGGGCATACTTTTTCGCACTCACCGCAGCCGGTGCAGTTTTTTTCAATAAAACGGGATTTTTTTCTGACCTTTACCTTGAAATTACCTACAAAACCGCTAACATCTTCAACCTCGCTATAAGTGAGTAATTTGATGTTCGGCTCCTGGCCTACTGAAACCATCTTCGGCGTGCCGATACAGGCCGCACAGTCAAGGGTAGGAAATGTCTTGTCATATTGCAGCATATGCCCGCCTACTGTAGGCTGTCTTTCTACAAGATATACTTTATATCCTGCTTTGGATATATCAAGAGATGCCTGCATGCCTGCAATGCCACCGCCTACCACAAGGGTGTTTGTACACACCGGAAACGTAGCAGGAGTAAGTATATGCTGATTTACAACTCTCATAATGCCGGCTCTTGCAAGGGTTTTTGCTTTTTCGGTGGCTTCATCTTCGTTTTCGGTTACCCATGAAACATGCTCGCGAACACATACCATATGAAATGCTTTGTATGGATTAAGGCCGCCCCTTTGACATGCGGCGCGAAACGTTTTTTCATGCATCCTGGGTGAGCATGATGACACTATCACACGGGTTAAATTATGTTCGCGAATGTCCTTTTCTATAAGTTCCTGTCCGGGATCTGAACACATAAACAGGTAATCACGTGAAACCACAACATTTGGTAAGGTAGCCGCATATTCGGCAACTTCTTTCACGCGAACCCTATAGGCTATATTAATGCCGCAATGGCAGATATAAAATCCGATTCTATCAGGCATAAACTACCTCTTTATTATAACTCGGCTTGATGTTATTTGTAATATCAACTTCGTATACTGTATTAACTGATTGCAGCAGCAATTGTGCCGGATCAGTAACGGTTATCCGGTGTTTTACACCTAGTTTTTCTACAGCGTCATTTAGCGTAAGAACACAAAACGGGCATGCGGTTACAATCATTTCAGCGCCTGTATCAAGCGCTTCTTCTATTCGCAACATACCAAGCTGATTGCTTTTCCGGCCACTATTGTAGTAATTATTCCAGGCGTCTGTGCCAAATCCGCCGCAGCAAATGCTGCCTTCTCTGTTATTTCCCATTTCAACGAGCTTAAGACCCGGAATGCTTTGCAGTATACGCCGCGGCGCTTCGTAAATATTATTGTATCGACCCAGATAGCAGGGGTCATGATAAGTAACCGTTGATTCGATTTTTCCAAAAGGTGTTAAACGGCCCTTTAAAATCAGTCTTTCGAGAAGTTCGGTATAATGCTCACAGTTTACTTGGCCCTTTAAACCAGGGTAATTGTTTTTAAAGGAGTTTAAACAATGAGGTGATGTTGCAAGTATTGTTTTTACGTTTTCATACAAAAACATTTCGGTGTTTCTTGTGATAAGCTTACTAAATGTATCATCTGCACCTGCCTTATGGGCGATATCACTACAGCAATTTTCTTTATTGCCGAGTGTGCCGAAATTAACTCCGGCATGATCCATAAGTTGCGATAAAGCACGTCCGGCTTTTTGGTTTTCGGCAGTATAAGCCGTTGTGCAACATGTGAAAAGGCAGTATTTATTATCGGGTGTAAAGGATGCGATACTTAAATCGTCTGTCCAGTCAATTCGCTTCTTAGGATCTTCGTTCCATGGGTTGCCGTTTATTTTCAAGCTGTCAAGAGGCGCTTTAAGTGATTCATGAATTTTGCCGGAAGATATATTGAGGGTTCTTACAGCACGTATGACTTCTATTATGTCTATCCCCCGCGGGCAGTTTATGCCGCATGTGTTGCATGTAAGACAATCCCATGCGGCATTTTCGACCGACTCCTGTGTTCCGTTATTAAATGCAAGTTTGCGCAAAATACGGCGGGGGCTGTAATCTGAAACTAAATTAACGGGACATACGCTGGTACATGTTCCGCATTGCTGGCATACCATAAATGTTTCGCCGGCTTTTTCAATTAATTCTTCAATATCTATATCGGATGCCTTTGATGCCTTATCTTTTACAGCAGATAAAAACAGAGCCAACGGTCTGTAGAACATGTGGGACCACTTTCCGAAAGGAACTTCAATCACAAGCATAGGTACTGCAATTGCTAAATGTATAACATATATTACGTATGTTCCCATGGGCCATCCGGCAAGACGTACTATATGCATCATTATTCCGGTTAAAGTTGTAAGAAAAAGAAGTATCAGAAAAAGCCAGTCGGAAAGCTCTGAATAACGGTGTATTGTTTCCTGCTTTTTCATACGGCTTAAAAACATTTCCACTGTTATAAAAAGAAGAACAGCTGTGGCATAGTAGCCGAAAATACTTGTAAAATGCCAGCTGCTGTCATCTACCTGAAACCATCGTATACAAATAATGATAAGCGTCATCATGGTAAGATAGCCGGTTACAAGGATGAAGTGTTTCACCCATCGGCTTTTATCATCTGAGCACTTACTCCAGCGTTTTTGTGTGGCAAAGTTTAAAATAAATGTTTTTGCTTCCTTAATATAAAGAATAAAGGGTGCATTTGTGTCCCCCATTATATATCGAAACATCCTGAATGCATTGGAAAGAAGAAAAGTGGAAAGTATTGTTGCCATCAAAAGATCACCGATTTCAATCCAGATAACCGGTGCAAATGTATTTACCGAAACATGATCGGTAATTATGGGGCCGTGAAAAAAAACAAAAAGTAATACAATAAAAAGTGCCACTGAGGCTAATGCGCCGATTTCCCAGGCTGTAGACAGGTAAAGCTTTTTGGCAAGTCCGGTCCAGTCGTATTGAGTAGTCAACCAGCGCCGGACAGCCATCATGGTTTCTGCAGGTTCTGCTCCTCTGGGGCATTCCTTGTTGCATTCACCGCAGTAATAACAAAGCCAGGGTACGGATGATTTCAGCAGCTTATCTTTTAAACCAAGCTGGAGATACCGGTATATTTTTCGGGGAAAGGGATTATTTCCTTCAGATAAAGGGCATGATGCACTGCATGCTCCGCACTGCATGCAGATTTCCATATCCATTGCTCCGAATTTTGCAACTTCATTGTAAAGTTTTGGATCGACAGAATTATTAATCATGACATCTATCCGTTGGCATTAATTTGAGCACGGTATTTATAAGTTCTTCTGCTTCCGGCGGCTTTTCCAGAAAAGCTTCCGGTTCCGGAATGCCTTGCCTTGCCTTTATACTTTCAAATTTTTGGTAATGGGAAAAAGTTTCTTTGTTTATTGCCGAAAGCATTATAACCGGGATGCGCTGGAGCCGTTTGTCATACTTTAATGCCTGATAAGTCTGAATCCCGGATTCTTCAGGCATCATAACATCAAGTATTATAAGAGCAGGCAAATTCTTTCGTGCTTTTGCTAAACCCTGTTCACCATTATTGGCTTCAACTACTTCAAAGCCTTCAGCCCGCAAAAGATTTGAAAGAAAAATCAGTATATCCAATTCATCAGCTACAACTAATATTTTTTTGATTTTATTTCCATGTTCCATAAATGTTTTCCTCGGCGAACTGAAATGCTCCGTTTATAAAAAATCATGTTCTACGTATTTAATATGGAAATAAACAGCACAGGTTGTGCCAAAAAAGGGTGGTAGTAAGATATCTATTAATTTCAATGGGATATTGTTTATGAAAGGAAAACCGGAAAAGGGGTGTCAAGTTAAAGCAACATAATATGCAACATTAATTATTAAAGAATACCATATAAATATTATATATAATTATAAAATAAAATAATATTGCAAAAAGATGCAACATAAATAGTGTTGCATGCAACACTATTTTAAAATTTATTAATATTTCTTTTAATAGTGAATCGTAAAATATGAACAAGTTGCATATTCTTTAAAAGTATGATTATCATACATGCATGGGAACCATAATACCTGATTCAATTTTACCACGTGCAGCAGCTTCCGCAATCGAGCGGGCGGCACGTATTGCCCCGGTGGTGGTTCTGCTTGGCGCCCGACAGACCGGCAAAACAACGTTGTTGCATGCATTGCCACTGTTGCAAGGACGACCTTACCTCACACTGGACGACTTTGACCTGCGCACTCAGGCTGAGACGGAACCCGAAGCTGTAGTGGCAAGGGCCCACAGTCTGGTGCTTGACGAAGTGTAGCGCGCCCGTGAGCTACTGATAGCAGTTAAACGTGCCGTTGATACCGATCCGGCACACACTCCTGGCCGTTTCATTCTCACCGGGTCGGCCAACCTGCTAATGCTGGAAAGAATCGGAGAAACACTGGCTGGGCGGGCGGTGTATGTAACCCTTTGGCCCTTCACCAGGCGCGAACGATTGGGGCTGGGTTGCGCCGGGATATGGAGTGAGCTGCTGACAACACCCTATTCCGGCTGGCGCGAGATGCTGGATGCTCAGCCAAGCTATCCTGAAGGGTGGAAAGACGCAGCCATTCTGGGCGGATTGCCTGTTCCGGCTCACCGCCTCACCAACAGAGAGGATCGTGCGCTCTGGTTTTCCGGTTATGTGCAGACTTACCTGGAACGTGATCTGCAAGCCCTGCGTGCAGTGGAAAACCTTGCTGATTTTCGCCGCCTCATGCGGGCGGCCTGTCTGCGTATTGGTAATCTTGTCAATCAGACCGAACTGGGGCGTGATGTAGGTATCGCCCAACCCCAGGTTCACCGCTTTCTCAACCTCATGGAAGCAAGCTATCAGGCTGTGCGCCTTTCCGCCTATGGCGTTAATCGAACCCGTCGGCTCATCAAATCGCCCAAGCTCTACTGGAGTGATACCGGACTTGCTCTTTTCCTGGCCGGGGAAATTGAACCGAGGGGGGCTCACCTGGAAAATATGGTACTTACGGACCTTTTAGCATGGCGTGATCTGCAGGCAATTCGTCCCGAAGTGCTCTACTGGCGAACGGCCACTGGGATTGAGGTGGATTTTGTTATCGAAACACCGGACAAGCTGCTGCCCATAGAGATCAATGCCTCCGCCCGTGTTACAACCGCCGACGCCAAAGGTTTGGAATCTTTTCTTGATGAATACCCCGATCTTGTGGATGGAGCGTTACTTTTGTATGGCGGTGATCAAACTTTCCCGCTTACACGACGCGTAATGGCTGTGCCTTGGTGGAAGGTGATCTGAATAAATGGAGAGGACATGATATATAAGAAAAAACTCGTTGAATTCGCACTGCCGCTGGATGCTATCAACAAGACTACCTCTCGTGTTACGACTTCTGATGCCAGGGGTCTGGACTTTCCTTGACGAATACCCCGACCTTATGGATGGTGCATGCTTCTGCATTGCTGTGACCAAACCTTTCCGCTTACCCGGCGCGTAATTGCTGCACCTTGGTGGAAGGTAATTCGAATAGGCGGATGTAGTGCAGCCTGCTTCTGTTTGAAAGAGCAGAAAATCGGTTTTTGCGAACGGGCTTTACTGATTCTTCTTATCAAAGGCTTGGGTGAAACTGTGATATTTATAAAATATTCCTATTTTATAAATTGATATGTTATTGCTCAATCTATTCAAAATAAATTTTTTTTATTACATATTCTAAATCTAATGCCAATATCAGCGCTTTTATAAAGATGCCTGTTGGATATTCATTTCGCCAGCCTCCTTAATTCGTTTAAGAGCTTATCGATATAACCGTCCGGGTCATCAGTCATGAATAGGACATGCATTTTTTCAAGCTCCTCCTGAGTGCTGCCCCATTTCAATTGTGGATATCTCGACCAGGAGAGTATAAAGCTGTTTAAAATTACAGATGGATCGTTCAGGCGTTTTTCTACATCTTTAATGCGCTTGTGAAATAATATCTTATCGCTTGCAGGGCCTTCGTGCAAAAGTCCATGTGGTTCGATGAAGGTGACATATTGTTTTTTTCCGGTCAGAATCCATAGTATGAAGTCGGGGTGAAAATTACCGGCCTCAAAGAAACCTACTCCTTTGCCTCGGCTCATATTTCTGAGAAGAAAGAGTTCAATACCATCCTTATCCAATCCGGTCTTATGGTTGCCACACCATTTTTTTAAATCGGTTACAAATCTATATTCGCTTTCATTCAGAGCTACAGGTAAAACGGTAACCTTTCCGCCAGCCCGGACATGAAACAAAGGCTGAAAAAGATGCTTGCCAAAATTACATGCGTTTAAATCACCTATCTTAAGCAGCTCATCCTTTTTCTCTTCCAGGTTTTTTTTGATTTGCCGAATTCCCTGAATAACCTGTTCCTCATCACCGTCAACGATTAGTTGATAAAACTCTTCCTTTGGCAAGTTGTCATCATCAGGTGTCAATTCCCGCAGTTCCAAGCGCGGTTCAATAAACTCGCGTTTGCAATAGTTATAGAAATGTTCACAATATCGTTTCAGCAGTTCTGTAACTATTTGCTGTAAGAGCATAACACCATCAAAATCTTCCGGATTCAGTCTGGCCTCCGGCAAGTAAAGGGTGTACCAGTCATTTCGGGACAGTAGTTCCTTTATGCCTTCTTTGGAAATATTTAAGTTGTACCAGCTTTTTTCACGTTTGAACTGCTCAAGTTCAAAAAAAAGTTCATCGTAATTCAGAAGAGTGAGATGCTGTTCACGCAGCAAAACACTGTCTTTTTTGGTCGCAAGCATTGTTCCCCGCGACTGTACGGCCTGAATACGCGGATACCAATCTGCTACGACCGTATTATGCGTCATATAATCAGGAACAGCGCCAACAGATGGCACCGGCGCATCTTTTTTGAAATCATATTCCTTGCCATCAGATGCTTTTCGTTTGGGGCGCAACATTTTTAATTTCTTGCCAAAATCGTAGGTCACGTTCAAAGGTATGGTGATGACCTTGCGGCGTTCATTACCCGGAAGACCTTCTTCTTTGAGGAATTCACGGAATTTCTCCATGAAGTCAGCCTCAATGCCGAATACATTAAGTGTTTCAAGTTCTTCAATGAATGCAGGATGGATAAGAGCATGGGATTTGCCGCTGCGTTTCAGACTCCAAGCATAACCTTTCAGGCGGACACCACGGCCAAACAACTGGATTATCTGCGAACCTTCGGATCTGCCTACGTGCATAAGGCCCATAGTGCTGACACGCCAACAGTCCCAACCTTCGACAAATTTTTTTGAACCAATCAGAAGATTGACCGGGGATGTGGAATTTTTAACGGATGCAAACATAGCCTCGGTAAAGTCAGTGTCTGCAACGGTAAGACGGGTGTCATTTTGAGCGGCGACCCCGGCTACATGATCACAGAGGCTTTTTGTATTACCGACATTAATCAGGCCAAAAGGAATCTCTGATGTACCTACACGCAGCGCTATTTCGCCGGATTCTCCTTTGATGCGTTCAAGAGTGAGGTTTCCACCTGCGGAGTTATTGAACAGGCGCAAGAGAATATCCCGATAAAGATCTTCTTCGTTTTCACCGGCATTTAAGGATCGGGCCAAATATGTATAAGCTCCGGCAAAGATATCGTTGCCGTCTTTGTCCAGAAGCCCGGTATCCTGACCCTTGCCTGTAAGGATTTCATGTATCCGGCGTTTTGCTGTTTGCCGGTTATCCAGAAAGTCGGCAATAAACTGAATGATCAATGCCACATCGGTAGCCACGATCTGGTCGTCCTTTGTCATCCTTCCGGAGGAAACAGTACTTCCTACAAAGATCCAAAGCGGTTTTTCCAGGTTGAATGCTTCGAATTCCTTTGTCTTTTCTTCGTAAATGCGAAGCTGTTGGTAGAACTTGAGCAGGCATGCGGTCATATATATTGCATAGGTTTCTTCAAAGGATTTGGGTAGATTAAGAATCTGATAATCCTTTCCGAATCCATCTTCATAAAACCAGCGGTAGGAATAGTCGAAAACAACAGTTTTGGCATAACTGTTTTCAAAGTCGGAATTTCCTGAAGCCTTAACAGCTTGTTCAAAGGTCGCTGAATACTCAAATGTGAACCCTTTTGCGCAAAGATCACCGCGCCGCGTAAACCAAACACCTTCTTCCTTTCCGCTCATTCCGCGATGGCCTTCGTCCACCAACAGCAGATTCTGGTCGCCCAGACTGCGGGTGGCTATAGTATTAGGGCCTTCCTGGTCGGCCAGCTTGGTGATTTCTACAACATCTATTTTACTTAAAGAACCTGATTTTTGAGGCTGAAGCCTTTCGACAAACCCAAAACCGCTATCCTGGAATTCGGAAACGTGTTGTTCCGAAAGTCTTTCATTTGGAGTTAGCAGAATGACGCGGGAAAGATCCTTATCCTTGCGATGCATCTTTGCATAATGACGGTACTGTAAAAGGTTTACATGCATAAGCAAAGTCTTGCCGCTGCCGGTTGCATTTTGCAGACAAAGTTTGTTCAGGTCATCCTCGTTATAAAAAGGTACATCGGCGTAATCGTTCCAATGCCGGTTGAAACGCTCAACAAATTCATTAAGTTCATTCAACAAACCTTCCCGGTTGCTAAAGAAACGATCAAGGTATATTTCAACAAAAAGCAATGTGAGCCACTGGTAATACTTCCAGACTATCCGGCGATGACGTTTTTCATTGATGGTTTTGGTCTGCCGGACAATGTTTTCTTCGTAGAGCAGTATTTGATCCTTGCTCAATGAGCAAGTATCATTCCAGAAAAGATTGCTGTCCACAAGTGAATGGTAGAAGTGGTGAAGATTGTCATGGTCCACTCCCTCCGTTATCTGGTTCCTGATTGGATCAGAAAGTAAATGGAATGGTCGCAATTTTTGACCGTACAGATTATGCTCGGCAAGAGGATCGATACCAAACAGACTTATAAGCCACTGGTTGAGCAGCAGTTTGTTGCGGAAGGCATGTTTTTGATGCTTTTGGCGTTACGCTTTGCCATGCTTCTTGTCTCCCTTTTTTTTGCCTCCGGCAGGCAATTGTTTGGCCGCCTCTTCCAGTTGTTTTATGTATTCCGACTCTCCCAAAGACTCCTTATATTCTCTGCGCCGCACTTCAAACTTTTCATATTCCGCTCCGGCATGATCCTCGGCCGATTGTTTGCTTATTTTCCCGGCATTAGGAAGCACTCTTCGCTCATTGAAGCGTAAAAACTCATCCAGTTTTTGCTCCCAGTCTTTCATAAACACCTGCTTACGGCGTTTGGCCTGATCTTCGGCAAAATCCAGCCACATAACGACAATCCGGTTCAGCTCATCGACTTCATTTTCTTTCAGGTAGTTTTTCGCAATACCAACATCGGTCTTACGAACTGCGCTTCCGTTCCAGATGGTCAGACCCATATTGGGAAGCAGGTGATCCGCGCGCGATTGGATCAGCTCGGCAGCGGTCATACCAGTAGCAGCGAAATGCAGCTTGTTCTGAATTATGCTGAAAAATTTCGTTGTCTCCGACCATGACGGTTCGTAATCAGATGCCATAGCGAAGATTTCCTTCACCCGTAAATACATTCTTCGCTCACTGGCACGGATATCGCGGATACGCGCCAGCATTTCATCAAAATAATCCGGAACGGCGGAACCCTTCACGGGAGGATTTTTCAGCCGTTCGTCATCCATAACAAACCCCTTGATAATATACTCTTTCAGCCGCTGGGTTGCCCAGATTCTAAACCGGGTTGCGATCAGGCTTTTCACTCTGTAGCCAACCGAAATAATCATATCGAGATTATAATAATCAAGCTCTCGTCGAACTTCCCTGTTTCCCTCAAAACGAACTGTCAAGTATTTCTTGACAGTTGCCTCCGGAAGCAGCTCGCCCTCCTCATAAATACTTTGAATATGAAGGCTTATATTCTGCTTGCTTGTTTGAAAAAGCTCCGTCATCATTTGTTGGGTCAGCCATACAGTTTCATTTTCCAGACGCACATCCAATTTTATCCGACCGTCGTCAGTCTGATAAACGAGCACTTCGCCTTTAGAGGTATCCATTTCATGCTTTTTGCGGGTATCGTGTTTAGTCATTACACTTCCTCCACATCCCACATGCGTTTCATAAATTCTTCTTCAATGAGACGCACCTTCCAGTTTTCGTCATCCAGTTTCAGGTTCGGCAGGTTATTGCTGCCATTCACATAGATGGTATTGAATTCGAAATCGCGGGTGCTGATGCGGTTTTTCTGAAACCACTCATCCAGCATGGCATTATCTTTCTCAAGATCGCCGGTAAGCTTGCGCCAGACAATCAATACCTTCTCGCGCTGCCCGTTATTGGGATTGGCTGGGTCCTTATCTTTGTTTGCGGTTAACCATTCCTGGTAAATCAGTCCTGATGTGTCATCTTTGTTGGTGCCGTTAAAAGTCAGAACTTGTCCGGCATACCCTTTGCTTTCAAGAAAATCTTTCAACCAACTCTGCGTACGCCTCGATTCAGTAAATATGATAACCTTTTTGCTTGCTCCCAACTCTTCCATCTTGCTGAAGCCGATTTCCAGTGCTTTCAAAAGCGCTTTGGTCTTGGTATCTATACCGATACTTCTGGCCCAACGGATATAATCATTCAGTTCGCTGATTTCAGCTTCAAGCTTTTTCAGGTCAACCTGCTTTGAAGCCGTTTCAGATGGCAATTCAGTTGATTGTGAAGCACTTCCAATAAGGCTATCTTCCTCATCTTCGAGAAGTTCATCCATAAGATCGTCGTCAAGCTCTTCACCGGAGATTAGAACCTCCAAAGCATTCAAACTTTTTTTAGTTTCTTCCTTAAGTTTAAGCAACCGGTCCCGCATGATTTCCAAAGTGCCGGCGACTGCATGCGGAGAAGAAGCAAGTACCTTACGGACTATAAGGATAAGCAGATGTTTTTGGCCGGATGGTATTGCGTAGCTATTGTCCCGTTTGAGATAAGCTGATACGGCCTCATACAGTTTATGCTCCTGCTCGGTTGGTTTAAAAGGGCGAGTTATAAGCTTTCGTTCAGTATAACGTACGAATTCAGTTACCTGACTTCTAAGCGTGCGCTGGCAGAAAGTTGACAGACGATCTCGCAATTCAGAGATATCTCCGCTATAATTTATAAATTGGGTTCTGAACGAAGCCAGATCTCCGAAAAGCCGATCATCGATAAGGGTTGACAGGCCATAAAGCTCTATCAAGGAATTTTGGAGCGGTGTTGCAGTCAGGAGGATTTTTTTTCGATCTTCAGTAGCACATCGGATATGCTGTCCTATCCGGTTACTTTGCCGGTATGCATTGCGCAATTTGTGAGCTTCATCGATAACGACAAGGTCCCAGGCGATTTCTTTGATTTCTTCAGCTTTGCCTGACGCATAATGCATTGAACAGATTATTATTTTGTTATCCCGAAAAGGATTATGAGTTCCGTTTTTTTGCTGTTCCTTAAATGTCTTGGCATCAAGTATAATTAAAGGCAGATTGAATTTTTCAGATAATTCCAGTGCCCATTGCTTCCGTATCGATGCCGGGCATATAATAAGAATTTGTCTTCTACGTTCAGCCCAGTACTGGCAAAGCACCAAGCCTGCTTCAATTGTTTTGCCAAGACCTACTTCATCAGCAAGCATAACACCTTTTGAAATAGGAGAGCGAAGCGCAAAAAGAGCAGCCTCAATCTGGTAAGGATTCAAATCAACGCATGCATCGAATAATGCACGGCCAAGCCTGACAATGCCACTTCCACCAACCCGGCTTAGTTCATGCGCATAATACTTTGCATGATAGCCCGTTATCATTTCTTCGAATCCTTTTATGTTTCGTGCAACGATAGCCTTAACCAATTTATTTACTCTGTCGTTCTCAAATTTTCAAAGTTGCCTTATCTTTAAGCCCAAGAATGAATTGTTGTTCATTAATAAACCAAAAAGAACAGCGTTACAATATATTTGCGGACAATATATTGTCAAACGTTTTATCCGGTTATTTTGATGAGTTAACTTATCATAAATGAGTTAAAACTATGGGGATATTAGAAGCAGAATAAATTACACTTAAGTTTCTAATATTCATGATTGTAAATAAAGCTTAACATAGAAATTTATTTTCCCAGATACCTTTCAATAACCACAGGATATTTACCAGCCATAAAACCTTTGATAAGTCTGTATTTAAACAATTCAAACCAGCTGCAATCGGAACATTATTCTGGCAGTTGCTTTATAATATTATAACGTTTCATTTTTCTCCAAAGCGTGGTGCGCTCCATTTTTAAAGCATTTGCTGCTTGTGTGCGGTTCCATTTATTGTTTTGCAGGGCTTTTAGAATGGTCTCTCTTTCTTTATTTGCTGTTGCCGGTTTTTTGTGATCCTGGTTCTCATCAAAATTGGTACACGAAGATTTAAAATCCTTTAGTATATAATTGGGCAGATGGTGCAATTCTATTCGTTCTTCCTGACTTATGATCAATGCGTGTTCAAGTATGTTTTCCAGTTCTCTTATATTACCTGGATAATTGTAATTAAGAAGTACTTCCATTGCTTTTTCCGAAATATCTTTTGTAAGGTGCATACTTGGCCCGAAATGTTTTCTCATGATATGCCGGATAAGAAGCGGAATATCGGATCTTCTGTCTTTAAGAGGAGGAATTTCTATCTGCAAAACATTTAACCTGTAATAGAGGTCTTCGCGAAACTGATGTTTATCAACAAGATTTTTAAGGCCGCGGTTACTTGCCGATAGAATGCGGATATCCACTTTAACGGGACGCCTGCTGCCAAGAGGATAAAATTTTTTATCTTCTAACACATGCAGCATTTTTGCCTGAAGAGACAGCGGAAGATCGCCAATTTCATCAAGCAGAATTGTTCCTCCGGAAGCTTCCTGGAATCTTCCGGGTTTATCGCGGTCTGCACCGGTAAAAGCACCCTTTACATAGCCAAACATCTCCGATTCAAGCAGGTTTTCAGGAAGGGCTGCGCAATTTACTTTAACAAAAGGTTTGCCGGCTCTAGTGCTTTCGGAATGTATTATTTTTGCCAGAAGATCCTTTCCGGTTCCGGTAGGGCCTTCTATTAAAACAGTTGAGTTTGTACCTGAAACAACACGCGTAATATCAAATATCTTTTGCATTGAAGGATCTTTGCCGATCATGTCATGAAACGTATAGCGGTCGCTGATAGCCTTGTTAAGCTGATAAACTACCGTAAGATCATAAAAAGTTGAAAGTCCTCCGACAATATATCCTTTTTCGTTTTTAAGAGCCATAAAGCTTGCGCGTATCGGTATGATATCACCGTTATTGGTTCTCATACGGCCATTACGGTTGCTGCGTGTGTTGCCGTTTTCTATGGAATCCTTCAGCATTTCAAGATCGATTTTTCCTGCCCCTTCAAACAGTGTTGCGCATGGTTTTCCAAGAACCTGATTTCTGGCATATCCTGAAATCGTTTCCGCCGTATTATTGAAAAAAGTGATATGTCCTCCGCGGTTAACAGTGAAAATGCCTATATCAAGATTCTCCAGGATCATTTTAAGGCTTCTTTCTTCAAAATGAACCCGGTTAATCAGATCTGTAATAGGATAATGATCCTGCAAAATGGTTAAACAACCAACCAGTTCCTGTTTGGAATCATATATTGGCGTTGCAAGGCGGGTAACGAGTCTGTGCGGGGCTTCAGTTACTTTGGTAGTCGGATCATCATCCCATGCCTTACCGCTTTTGAAAAGACATTTTATCATGCATGGAACACCGCAAAATACTTCCCGGCAATCCTGGTTTTCGGCTTCGTCTTCTTTAAGCCCCATAAGCGCCTGTGCGGTTAGGTTCATGGACGATACTTTGCGGTGAATATTTACTGTGAAAGCGCCGACATTCAATTCATCCAATAATTCCAGCAACTGATCGCTTTCGATATTCCTGTCGTTTTTGTTTTGTGTTTTTTGAGACATTTTAACTTTCCGGTAATTTACTATCTGAAGGTAGCCTAAGAGTAAAAACCGAGCCCTTGTCAGGCCGGCTTTTTACATCAATGCTGCCCTTATGTCGCTTTATTATTCCATATACTGTTGGAAGGCCGAGGCCTATACCATATCCATTTCTTTTGGTTGTAAAAAAAGGTTCAAAAATATGAGCAAGATTTTTTTCGCTAATTCCGTGTCCTGTATCTTTTACGCTTATTGCCACAAAACCTTTATCTGGGTCATTTTCAGCGCTTAGCTCAAGAGTGCCGCCGTCAGGCATTGCATCAACAGCATTAAATAATAAATTAATGATACACTGGTGCAATTGGTTAAAGTCACCTTTTACTTCAGGTAAATAAGGGCTTGTATATAATTTTAGATCAATTTTGCCAAGCTCCATTTTGTGTCGGCTTAAAAGCACACAATGGTTTAAAAGATTTTCAATATTGATTTTTATAAAAGCCGGATCAGACTTGCGGGAAAATGTTAAAAGACCGGATACTATCTGGGTACAGCGGCCAAGCTCACTTTCGATAAGCTCTAACTGAGATATGAATTTTATTCTGCTTTCTTCCGATAAAGCTCCTTTTGCCAGAGTCTTATGCATCAGTTTTATATAATTTAAAACACCGGAAAGAGGATTATTGATTTCATGCGCCACACTTGCTGCAAGTCGTCCAAGCGACATCATCTTGTCCTGATGCTGGATGTCTTTTAATTTCTTTCTTGCCGTATAACGATCTTTTGCCCGGGTTAAAGCTGTAAAAAAGGCATCATGGCCAATCGGTTTTGTTATAAAATCTGAAGCGTCAAGCTGTAGAGCCCGTATTGCAATATCCATCTCACCAAATGCGGTAGCAACAATTACTTCTGTATCGGGGATGTTTATTTTAAGAGTTTCAAGCACCTTTATACCATCCATACCCGGCATACGGATATCGGTTATTACAATCTGCGGAAGTATTTTATTGCACAGATCCACTCCTGCGATACCATCGGAAGCAGTTTTAACCAGGTAACCGGAATCTTTTAGCATCATAGCCATGACATCCCGGATATCTTCTTCGTCATCTATTACAACAACTGTCCATGAATTATTATCAGGCATTAGATTTATCCACAGTTATTATTTCATTAGCTTAGCAACCTTGTGAAGAGATGATGTGAAATCTTAGTGCTTAAAGTTAATATAACACGTTTATAAGTGCAGATAAAGCCGCATATTTACAAAAAGTATTGACAATAATGTCTGTTATAAAAATACTGATAAATGTATCTCTTCCTTTTTCTTGCCGAACTTAACCCGAAAGACTTTTATGAAATGGGACTGGAAAAAGGCAGCATTGTTATTTTGACATTTAAGCTTAAATGGATCAGAATATTATAAAATGCAGGGAGATAAACATGTACGAAAAAATCAGAAATAAATTTTCGGAAATAATTGATAAAAGAGGATTAGGTTCCGAAGAGATCAGAGTTGTTGCCAGAACTCTCACACCGGAAGAGGCGATAGGAAATCCCGAAGAACAGGATTATCCCATACAGAAGGGAAAAGAACGGGTAATGCAGGCGGAATTTAAAGGCGCCCTGGGGCAGGCATTTACGGATAGATTCGGCGATTTTACCGGTAGCCTTTCACAGGTTATTCAAATGGAGCCTACCAACAATTTCAGGCGGGCAATATTTGTTGCTACTGTTAATGCTGTGATGAGACATCTGGGGATGGTTGAAAAAACTGTACACTGCCGGGATCATGATCCTGTTCTTTGCGCCGGTGAACTGGTTGCATATGTCCAAAATAAATTTGGAAAACCCAAAGTTGCTCTGGTAGGGCTCCAGCCCAGGATGCTGGAGGCGCTGTCCGGCCTGTTTGAGGTGCGGGCTACTGATCTGGATTCGGAAAATATCGGCAAACAAAAGTTTGGCGTGATGATAGATTCCCCGGAAGAGACGGAAGCAAATCTAAACTGGTGCGATGTTGCAATTGTCACAGGAACTACACTTATTAATGACACGATAGGCGCTTTTATGAAACAAAAGCCCGTTATTTTTTTTGGGGTCTCCATTGCAGGACCTGCCCGCCTCCTGGGGCTTTCCCATTTTTGTCCTTATGGGAAATAGATTGGTACTCAGGGTTGGGCTCAAATTTCGCACGAAGTGACACGTAGTGAAGTATAGCGCTTGCCTTTAGCGCTATGCTCGAAATACTTAATGTATTCCTGTGGTTGAAATTTTCTCCCGCCCTGAGCTTGACCAAACTGGGACGTTTTGAAAGTGGCTCCTACAACTTTATTTATTATTTTGACGTTGTATGCTATTTATGAAATTAAAATAGTGTATAATTAATATACTAACTCGAATTCTTAATATTTCTTAATGAAAAAAACGAGGTATACCATGGCAAAAAAAATTCTTGTAATTGATGATGATCCTGTAATTGTAAAATATATTGTAAGCATTCTTAATGATAACGGCTATGAAACATTAACCGCATCGAGCGGAATTGAAGGGTGCGAAGCCTTAAAAAAGGTAAAACCTGATCTTATAACTCTTGATCTTCAGATGCATGAAGAATGGGGAACAAATTTTTACAGAAAAATTTCAAAAAATGAAGAATTCAAAGATATTCCTGTTTTAGTAATAAGCGGTCTTGCGGGCAGGCACCTTTCAATTAAAAATGCTGTTGCTTATCTTCCTAAACCTTTTGATCCGGATAAACTGCTTGGAATACTCAAAAGAACAATAGGGTAAGGCGTGGCAAATATTTTATTATCTGTTTGGTAATAAGTTTAAAATGAGAATAGGTGAAAAAATGGTGAATATTGGCCCTGTTAGTCTCCTGTTCTCTCAGGCTGTTGTACTTCTCTCATACGATTTTTTGCAGCCGATTGCTTTTTTCTGTCGGACAATTCCATGACTTTTGCGAGAATTTCAGTGGCCAGAATGGGGGGATCATTGTGCCCGTATGTCTCAATAGCTCCTCCCAAAGCATCGTTTAACACAGCCTGCCCCTGAAGAGAACGCGTTATTACGGTTGTCCAGCCTTCCGGCGAGCCTAAGCCGCCAAAAGAAAGATCCGCAAATTCAGCGCTATAATCAAAGCAGTAGTGGCAGGCATGGCGCTTCATGAAATCAAGCTGATCAAGGGAGATGTGACGTATCTCCTTATTGCGCAGATGTATCATGAGATGCTCTTTAACGTTGATCTTGTTAACCTCGTTCCATCGGAAACCGCCGATCTTTTCCAGTTGGTGCTGCTGTTCGGGACCAAAAATGAAATTACCTGTACAGAAAAGTCCGAAAATGATTGTAATGGCGTTAGCGGGCTCAATCCCCAGGGCCTGGATTCTCCTGATAGTATTAACCTGGCAGGGGGTTCCCACAAAGGCAACCCGGTCTAAACGTTTAGAGCTAATGTAGCCGACTTTAAC
This sequence comes from Pseudomonadota bacterium, assembly GCA_018817425.1. NCBI lineage: Bacteria > Pseudomonadati > Pseudomonadota > Pseudomonadota bacterium. The sequence continues at coordinate 44,432 of JAHITX010000123.1, read as the reverse complement.
AAAGGAAGGGGAATAGGTTGAATATAGTTCCGAAAAGAGCTGCAGGCCGTGAGAAGCATCAAAATGGAAGCCGGCAGATCCAATGATTTCCTCTTTGCTATGGGCAAGCCAAGGTCTCCGCTGAAACAATCCTGACTCTTTGGTGACGATGGCCCCATCAATATGGCCCTTTTCAAACAAATTGAGCAGCAGCGCAGTTACCACCCCGCCGTCGGTGGCACGTTCCTTAATGGCTGGGTTTGTAGTTCTGGCCACCAGGGAGCAAAGAGTGCGGCCCATAGGCGCCTCCCAGTTCACGAGATTTTTGACTTCCTCATCAAGTTCGTGGGTCTCAGGGCATATAGAATAGCAAATTCCGCCTCCTATACAGTTTTCTTTTCCTTCAGCTTTATACCGGGGGTTGCCTTCTTCATCCAACTCCAGACCCCCGTAGTTGAGGGCAGTGCAAAATGCCACACAGCCGCCACAGCGCTGGCAGAGTCCCTGTTTTTGAACTTCCTCAATCAGATCGGAAAAAGTTTTCATAGCTACCTCCTCTTTGGTATAAAAATAGGAAGCTGCCTTCTATTATTTAAAAGAAGTATATCAAAAAGCAGCTTGTTTATCAAAAATCAATATAAGATATTATTGTATCAACCAACAAACAATCACAGTGCATATATCTGCGCAAATATCTGGTCATTATCAAAACCTTTAAGCCTGATGGCTCCGGATCGGCAGGATGCCACGCATAATCCGCATCCCTTGCAAAGCGCCGGATTGATATTGGCTTTGCCGGGGAAGAATCTGGCGGTTTCTTCAATAAAAGAAGGAGCCGAGTACGGACAAATCGAAACGCAAACTCCGCAGCTGCTGCATGCCGCAGGAACAACTTCGGCTATGGTTCCGCTGGTATAAATGGTTTTACGTGCAAGCAGGGTTATCGCGCGGGTTGCAGCTGCCACCGCCTGAGCAATGGATTCGTCAATCGGCTTGGGTGCGTGAGCCAGGCCGCAAATAAAAACTCCATCCGTTGCGCAATCAACCGGCCTGAGTTTGATGTGGGCTTCCATGAAAAAACCATCGTTATTCAGGGTAGCCTTGTATTGTTGCGCCAGCGGATTTTTTGTGGGCGGTGTTATGGCTGTAGCAAGCACCAGAATATCCGGATTTATTTCCATTTTGCGGCGTATGACGGTGTCGGTAAACCTGACTTTCAAACCTTTTTCATCGGAACTGACATCTATGCCCTGATCCGCATGATATCGAATGAAAATAATCCCCTTTTCCCTGGCTTCCCGGTAAAGATCTTCGCGTAACCCGTAAGAGCGCATATCCCGATAAAGGATATATATACCCATTTCCGGGTTGAGCCTTTTAAGCTCTAATGCGTTTTTGATGGAATGGGTACAACAGACCTTGGAGCAATAAGGCCTTTCGGGAATTCTGGAACCGACGCACTGAATAAACAGGGCTGTTTTTTTCTGCGATACGGCCTGATCATTTTCAATCAGTTTACGATCCAGCTCAAGACTTGTAAGTACTCGTTCATCCTTGCCGTAAAAATACTGATCCGGCTTTAGTTCCAACGCCCCTGATGCGATAACTGTAACGCCATGTATCAGTTCCTCTGTCTTATCTCCTGTCCTGACGGTGGTTTTGAAGTTGCCGACAAAACCGTCCGTCTTGATTATTTCAGCGTTTGTAAAAATATCAATATTTTTATCCGCCTGGATCCCGGCTGTCATTCGGCTTAAATTCTGCTGTACATCCTCTCCCTGCCAGGTTTGATGAATATGCAAGGACTGACCGCCCAGCCGGTCGGTTTTTTCTATCAGGAACGTGTGGTATCCTTGATCTGAAAAAGTTTTTGCTGCTGTCATTCCGGCTATGCCGCCACCGATTACGAGAGCCGCCTGATTGACCTGAAGTTCGGCTTCTTTGAGAGGCTCCATGAGTTCAACCTTTGCAACTGCCATTCGTACGAGAGCTTTCGCCTTTTCTGTTGCGGCTTCAGGGGTACTTTTATGCACCCAGGAACACTGGTTTCTGATATTTGTCAGATCAAAGACATACTTGTTTAAGCCTGCATTTGTGAGGGTCTCCTGAAAGAGAGGTTCATGGGTTTTGGGAGTACAGGCGGCCACGACCACCCTATTCAATTGCTTTTCTTTGATGATAACGGACATGCTGTCCTGAGTGCCCTGAGAGCAACTGAACATGTTCTGCTCGGCATAGGCAACAGATTTCAAGTTCTTAGCGTATTCAACGACTGCCGGAACATCAATCACACCGGCAATATTGGTGCCGCAGCAGCAAACAAAAACACCTATCCGGGGCGGTTCGCCACGCGTATTCATCTCTTTGGCAAGCTCTTTCTGCCTGGTCAGGGTCCAGCGGGATTCGGTCAGGCAACTTCCGGCGCTGCCGGCAGATGCGCTCGCTTCAATGACCGAAGAGGGAATATCTTTCGGGGCCTCGAAAGAGCCGCAAACAAAAATGCCGGGCCTGGATGTGCTGACCGGTTCAAAGCTGTTGGTTTTGACAAAGCCGTAAGTATCCAATCGAATATTATTAGCGTTAGCAAGAGAAGATAGAGTCTTAGACACCTCCAGACCCACAGAAAGAACTACAATGTCAAATTTTTCTTCAACCCGATTACCGGATTCGTCAAGGTACCGGATCAGCTGATCGCCGCTGTCCGTCGGTACAATATTCGTGATTCTGGATTTGACGAAACGGACACCGTATTCATCCCTGGCCCGGTTGTAATATCTTTCAAAGTCTTTTCCATGGGTGCGGATATCCATATAAAAAATTGCAGCATCCAAAGGTTCCTTACTGTGTTCTTTAGCAAGCGTGGCTTCTTTGATTGCATATGTGCAGCAAACCGACGAACAGTAGCCCTTAGCGCCGATATGCACATCCCTTGATCCGATACATTGAAGCCATGCGATTTTTTTAGGCTCTTTTTTATCCGACGGACGAACCATGTGTCCACTGTAAGGTCCCGACGCCGAAAGTATCCGTTCAAATTCCAGACTAGTGACGATGTTGGAAGATTTTGTGTAACCGTAGACATCATGGTGCTTCGGGTCATAAGTTTCACAGCCGCCTGACAGGATAATCGCTCCCACATTGAGTGTCATATCTTTGGGTTGATCATCATAATTGATGGCATCGGCAGGGCAAAATTTTTCACAAGCCTTGCATTTCCCCTTGGTTAAAAAAAGGCAATTATCGGGATCAATGGCGTATTTCAGGGGAACTGCCTGAGCATATTTAACATAGATGGCCTTGCGTTTACTTAAGGAGCCATCGTAAATATTTATAACTTTTTTTGGGCACTTTTCCGCACACAGCCCGCAGGCGATACATTTATCCATATCAACATAACGGGGAAACTGCTTCAGAGATACCTCAAAGTTGCCTTTGTCACCTGATATGTTTAGAACTTCCGATAATGTCAGTAACTCTATATTTATGTGCCGGCCGACCTCGACCAGTTTGGGCGAGACGATGCACATGGCGCAATCATTGGTAGGAAAGGTTTTATCAAATTGCGGCATCAGCCCGCCAATGGAAGACGATCTCTCAACAAGATAAACATAATAACCGGAATCGGCCGCATCCAGAGCCGCCTGCATGCCGGCAATGCCGCCACCAACTACCATCACAGCGCCAATTTCTTTTTGGGACATTTTTTCTCCTACAACAAAAAGGATTCAATACTGCTGATATCAAGTATATTCATGTTAATCCCCAATTCATTCACTCCGATACCCATAGCAAGTCCGAGAAGCTGTGGGTATACGATGCTTAAAAGGCATTTGTCCATATCACTTGAAGCTGTCATCATTTTTTGAACCCTGCCGAATTGCATCTGACAAAACGGACAGGCAACACACAGATAGTCAGCGCCGGCCCGTTTACCATCAGCAAGTTTTTTCCTGGTTAAATCCATGGAAAGACTGTTATTAACACCTATAAGCGGAGAACCGCAGCATTCAAGCTTTAACGGCCAGTCGATGCTTTGGGCGCCTGTGGCGGTTACCAGTTCGTCAAACAAAACGGGGGCAACCGGATCATCAAACTCTGTGACATCACTGGGTCTTAAGGCATGACATCCGTAATGAGGTGCAATTTTAATGCTTTTAAATGTTCTGGTTACTTTCTCTTTCAGGGCATTTACACCGATGTCATGATAAAGAACGGAAAGAAAATGCTTTATTTTAACCGTTCCCGAATAATTTAAGCCTTCTTCGGCCAGAAACACATTAACTTCTTCTTTAAGTTCAGGCTGCTGCTTCATCAGGTGTAAGGCTTTTTTCAGGCTGCCGAAACAGCATTTGCAAAGCACCATCATATCCAAACCCTGTTTTTCAGCTAAAGCAAGGTTCCTGGCGGCCATCAGCACAAAAGTCCTGTTGTCTGTATTTCGCATAGGATTGCCGCAGCATTTGAATTCACGAATATCAACAACTTCAACGCCGAGTTTACCCAGCACAGCTCTAGCGGAGAGTTCATACTGCTGAACTCTGACAGGAATATTACATCCAATAAATAATGCAAATTTCATCATCGAATCCTTATTTGCCGGCACGTTTCTCAGAAACGGTTCCGTCTGAAGAACGGTTTGCCTCTTTTACGGCAAGGTTTTTAAGCTCATAAAATATATCCGTCACTTTCACACCCTGGGGACAGTGCTCCTGACACTGATAGCAGGTTAAACAATACCACAGCATTCTTGAACCCAACGCCAGGTCTTTGAGACCAAAAACTAAGGAACGTATTATCTGATGGGGCAGCAGATCAAGGTGATTTTGCGGATCTTTGTAATTTTCGACCACAGGGCAAACCGTCGAACAATTTTCACATGTAAAACAATAAGAATAGGTGCCGGCGCGTACGGAAAGGCCGGCTGTTTTATTAAATTCTTTGTTTTCAGATATCAATGGGATGACTTCTTCGGTTTTGTTTAGAAGATCAAACTGATCTGTTAAAGCTTTTTGCGCTTTCTCTAACGGCATATCATACTGTTTTGGATCAAGTTCCTGCTGCTTAAGCCCCCGGCAATAAGAAAAAGGCGTCAGCATCAGAGGAACACTATGACCGCGTTGAATCATTTCTTCTCTGACGTTATACCACAGATCCCGCAGATTAATGCCTGCGGGACAAACAACCGTACAACGATCACAATTGGTGCAAAGATATATGCCCTGTTGAATAGCTGCAAGACCCCGTGCGCCGATATCCTTTCGGGTAATATAGTTCTTCAGAAACACCATTCTTTCAGAAGGCAGTATATTTTCATTTCCTATACTGTCAAAAGCAACCGCAACAGAACACCGGTAACTGCATGTTCCGCAATGCATGCATGCATCCAGTTCCATTACCTGGCGGGTCATGATATTGGCCGGATCGGAATTATTATCCATGACGGCATTTGCCAGCAGGCTTACCGGGGTAGTAAATATATGGAACATTTTGCTGAACGGCAGATAAGCAAGCCCAAAAAAACATGCAAGAATATGTATATACCAGATCTTCTGATAGTGGTTATACGATGTGAGTTTGGTAGATTCCAATGTGATGCCGGTAAGCAGTACGATTGACAATATAATGATGACATAGTAATCCATGCCATTGGTTTTAAGGCGCGGTACTTTCAAAACAAAACGTCGAAAAATAGCGATTGCTATACCTGAAATCAACATAAATCCGAAAAAAAGCAAAAAGGGGTTGAGCGCCAGATAATACTTGTCAAAAAGCGATGTCTTTATGATTCTATCAAGAGCATGCATAAACAGCAGAAACATAAAACCGGTATAAATGAGCATATGCATGATCCAGCGAAGCTTGTCTTCTTTTAGTATCCGCATCTGAAAAAGCACATCCACGACAAAAGCCCTGATCAGCGTCAAAAGCTTTTGACTGAATATGACAGATAATAGCCCTTTCAAAGCAGTCGTAAATCTTTCCGATGCCGTAATAGTTTGGCTATTGATTCCGATACTGAAACGAAACCAGCTGCAAATTTTATAAATCAGACCGATTCCAAAGACTGTAAGAGAAATATACAGCACAATATTGTAAAACATATGTCAGATTCCCTTTATGGTTTCTTTTTTTTCTCGTCATCTTTTCCGGTCAGAAAATTCCAGAACAAAGCAATGCCGATCAGGGCAGCAATCATCAGAAGATAGCTAACTCCTTTGGTATGTGTATAAAAATCCTGATAGGTATAAAATATAGTTTCCATAAAATTCCTGCCTTTCTACATAGTATTAGTGCTTATCTTTGTAATCCGGATGTTCATAAAAAACAGGCATTCTTGTTACGATAAATCTGAAAACAACAATACCGACAGTTACTACAAAAACAGAAATAGCTATTTCCATCCAGCTTGGAAAATATCTTTGGCTGGAAGGAAGCTGCCAGTTAAATGCTATAAGAGAAACATTAAGACGGTTGATAACAACGCCAAGCACCGTCCATACAGCAGTCCATTTAATAAGTGTTAAATCTTTATTGCGAACTCCAACTGCATATAAAAATGACGGCAAAGCAACAAACCCCAACAATTCGACAAGAAACCAGAGTCCATACGAGGTTCCAAGCAGATTCCAGTTGTTTCCTCCGGCTATCCCGATAATCTTTATCATAAAATAACCTGCAAGAACCAAAGACGCTGCTTTACCAAAGCCCAGCGTCACGCCTTCATTTTCTTTGATATGCACTTCGTCCATTTTGTCCGCAAAATAATGATGCGAAAGAGTACTTTCAAATATAACCATGGATAATCCGGCTATAATGCTTGATATGAAAAAAAAGGTCGGCAGATAGGGAGAATACCACAGAGGATGAAGCTTTGAAGGCGCAATAAGAAAAATTGCGCCAAGAGATGACTGATGTAATGTGGAAATTATAACGCCTAATACAGTCAGAACCATAGTCAGCTTTACGGCAAGTTCTCTTACTTTTTTCAAACCAAGCCATTCCAGCGGAGCAGGCATAAATTCGAGAAATAAAACGGTCAGATATAAAGCAACGCATGCAGCCACTTCAAACAAAAATGAAGTTGTTCCCTGATAAATAAAGGGATATGGAAGGCGCCAGGGTATGCCCACATCATAGTTAAGAGCTACAACTACGAGCGCATAACCGAGAAACCCCGTAAGCACCGCAGGTCTTACCGCAGAATGGTATTTTTTCATTCCGAAAATATACACGGCTGCCGATGTTACATATCCTCCTGCCGCAAGGGCAACACCTACAAGCAGATCAAAGCCGATCCATATCCCCCATGGATTATTATCGGAAAGATTTGTAACTGCTCCCAATCCGCGGGTAAACCTTAAGATGGTGATTACAATACCTATTATGATGATAGTACCGGATATGACATTAAAGGGTGTAAACCATGTTTTGGCATCATTAGCAGCTTTGTCAGACATCAGATATCCTCCTTGTCTCGGGACCGGGCAGCCTCTTCAAGAGCTTTCCTGACCTCTTTTCTAACGGCAGCCTCTTGTTCTTTCCGAGCCTTTGCCAGGGCTTGGGCCAGTTCTGAATCAGCCTTATCCGAAACAGCCCGGACGGCATCTTCAATCTCCTGCTGCGAAATACTTTCTTTGCGTTTTGATATGGCGTATATTCCCATCAAAAGCACAGGCCATAAGCCGGCAACAACAGGAACAGCCGCAAGAGCTCCGGAAGTCAACTCGGGAGCAGGCGTAACACCGAGGTCTTCACGCATCCCGATATCTGAAAAGGCTACGCCTGAAATATACAGCCAGTTTGTGCCACCCATTTCGGTCTCGCCATATATATGATTAATATATCTGTCCGGGTATTTTCGGATACGTTCACGCGCTATCATAAGCAAATCCTCCCGTTTCCCAAAAGTCAGTGCTTCAACCGGACAGGCTTCGACACATCCGGGAAGTTGCCCCTTGGATATCCTGGGATAGCACATGGTGCATTTCATTACACGCGGCTCAAGCGCTTTATTGTATTCATATGCCGGAATCTCAAAAGGGCAGGCTATCATGCAATAACGGCATCCCACGCACACGTTGGGATCATAGGTAACAGCGCCTGTTGGCGTTTTTTTGAAAGCCCTGACAAAACATACGGATGCACAGGCAGGCTCAAGGCAATGATTACACTGATTTTTTCTGAAAACCGGTTCTTTTTTACCAGCAACATCATATCTATTAACCACTGTGTATGCCTTTGAGGTTGTTCTCCTTTTTTCATCCAAAACGCTAATATCCGTAAATGCTTTATCGGGAACAGGAAGATCATTTACCTTGTTGCAGGCCGCCTCGCAACTCCGGCATCCGACACATCGGCTAATGTCATGCAACACACCGAAACTCCCGGGATAGCCCTCAAAATGTTTATTGCCGGAAGCAAGAGCCGATTTGCCCACAGTAGAACCTATACCTGCCGCACCAATCCAGCCCAGAAACTTCCTTCGTGATATCGACATATTAAACACCTCAACTTACATTTTATCTTTAATTTTTTTATGACAATCAGTACACCCGGCAGGTTTTTTGATATCCATCTCTTTATGGCAACCTATGCACTGCAGATGATATGCACCCATTATTCCGGGTTTTAATGGATTCTTTTCATCAAAGGCTTTGCCATGACAATTTCCGCATTGAGGCGGCTTCTTGGAAACAGGGCTGTTATGATGACATCCCTGGCAAATTGTTCCTTCCTGGCTGTGAAAATATCCTGCAAGTTTGTTATCTTTGATATTGCTTACAAGAGTATTAATAATCTTGCGATGCGGAAAATCAACCGCCTCATACTTGTTGGAAAGATTCTTTATAATAACTTTTTCCGGAATATCGTTTTCATTATAAGTGCCGGTAACAGGGGTTCTTGAAAGTAGCTTTGCAGTTGCCAACATTTTTTCGTCGTCCGGTTTTAATAATTTTTTCTTTTCAGACACCGGTACCATATGACACTGAAGGCATAACTCATCTTCTGTCCTGCTTGTCTTTCCCATGAAGGCATGGCAACCTGCACAGTTTTCATCATCCTGCTTTAAAACATGGCAACCCTGACAGCTTCTGCCTGTGTTAACCTGGTGCATGGCTTTTTCAAGATTTACCTCTTTGCCCTCTTTTATTCCGGCAAGAGTATGGCATTCATTACACGGCTTGAGGCTTTCATGATGACAGATCCTGCAGGAATCGTTATAGGACTCATGAGCCTTATGATCAAAAGGAACAAAATTCATCCTGTTTAAGCTCATGGTATCGACACCGCTGCCTTTTTTGGCGGTCTTGAGCAAAGCAATATCAGGCTGTTTCATATCCATTCGAGGAACCGGAGATATTTTTTTAATTTTTTGTTGTGCTTCACGATCATGGCACCCCAAACAGTTTACAGGACCGGCAGCTATCTTTTTGGAAAGATTTTTCCTGTGGCAATCTATGCAGGCAATATGTGAAGCCAGGCGCATTGAAATCAAATTATCTTTTGTTTCAGTCTGATGGCAATACCGGCAAGTTCCTTCTTTACCTTTTGCATAAAAAAGTTTTTTTGCCTTTTCGTCATATTCATGATGGCACCGTTCGCATTTTTTATCCTGCACCTCCGAATGACGGAAATGAAGGGATTTATCAAAGCCCATCGGCTGTCCGGAAGATGAATATAGTGTTTTTTCCTTATGGCAGCCATCGCATTCAACCGGCCCGGCTTTCTCCCCTGCTGCTTTCATTTCTCCATGACAGGAAATGCATCCTTTATGATAAATATTCATCACCTCTATCCTGTCAGTATCCTTGATTCGCTTAAATTTGAGAAAAATCCGGTCATTATCGGTTAAATGGCAGGCTGTACAATCCATTTTCTTTTTGGCCAGGGCTTCGGTATGAGCGTTGTGAAGAAATTCAACAGGCGGTTTTTCAAGTCTGCCAAAAGCAGTCATTTTATCGATTTGAATTACATCTGACCTTGACCGGGATGAAACATCTGAAATCTGCCCTGACCCAAGGATGCGGGTGCTGTATATAAAAACAATGGAAACCGCTAAAATACAGACAAAACCCAGCAGATATTTCCCCTTATTCATATTCCGCCACTCCTTAAAAATATTAGTTTTAAATAATTCAAACAATATGTAAATTAACAACTAAAACATGAGCCTTTACCAAAAGACAATATAAGGGGAAAATTTGCCTTAAGTCAATGACATCGGAACAGTTATTTTAAAAAACACCCCCGATGCCACTGATCATGGCAGAAAGATCAGCCGGTCAGAATCGGCAGAAAAACAGAAAAAGTGCTGCCTTCTCCTTCCTGACTTTCGATTTTGATACGACCCTGGTGGGATTCCAAAATACTTTTGACGATTACCAGGCCCAGACCTGTGCCGTTAATATACCTGGTTTTTTTATCTTTTACTCTGTAAAACCGATCAAAAATCCGGTGTTGATCTTCAGCGCTGATACCCATGCCGGTGTCTTTTACCCGAATATGCAGATAGTCGTTGGCGATAGATGCTGAAACCGTGATCCGACAGCCGCCGGGGCTGTACTTAATCGCATTTGTAATAAGGTTGGACAGAACTTCTTCCATGTTCCGACGGTTCGCCAGTACAGGCGGCAGCTCTTCAGGAATATCTATATCCATCTCGATGGATGCGGATGCAGCCAAGGGGAGATAAAAAGTGATCTGATCCCGGATAACGTCTGCCATACCAACGGACTCCCGCTCCAGGGTGATCAAGCCGGACTCGATCCGCGCCAGGTCAAGCAGTTCGGTTGTCATATTGGATAGGTTTTCAATTTTCATATGAGCCCGTGTTAAAATGTCCCGCTGCTTTTCGGTCAGTTCCCCTGCCAGTCCGTCCAGAATGACCTGAATCTGCATCAATACCGAGTTCATCGGGCTTCTAATCTCATGGCTCACCATGGACACAAATTCCGATTTCATACGGTCCATTTTTTTGAGCGTGGTGATGTCGTGCAGTACGGTAATGACGCCTATGTTTCTGCCGGTGCGATCCCGAAATGGGGCGCACCGGACATTCAGGATCATCTCTTCGGACTTTCTATCACCATAAACCGGGATTTCTTCTGCCAATTCCATGGATTTTGAATCGTTCATGTTAAGCGTTTCCTGAATCATCTCCCGAATCCTTGAAATGTTGATGAATTCGTTCGTACACCTCCCGATCACCGATTCGGCAGCGCATCCAACCATCCGTAAAAATGCCGGATTGGCCAGCACAACCTGATGCTCGTGATTGGTGCACATCACGCCGTCCGAAATCCGGTTCACAAGGGTTCGAAGCCGTGAACGGGAATCTGAAATATCACGAAGAGTTTGTGTATAATAGATAGCTTTGGCAATGGTGGCACGAAGATGTTCCGGAGTAAAAGGTTTAGGGATAAAATCAAACGCCCCTTTTTTCATGGCATCAAGCGAGTGCTCCAGCGTTGCATATCCGGTAATTACAATTATCACGGTGTCCGGATGTAAAGCCTTAACCTTGGCCAATACATCAAAGCCGGACATCTCCGGCATCATCAGATCCAGAAGAATTATATCGAAATGTCGGTCCCGTATCAATTCAAGACCTTCTGCACCGGTAGCAGCAACACATACTCCGTACCCACAATCTTCCAGAACCAGCTTGCATGCATCCCGGATTCTGACCTCGTCATCCACAACCAGGATTCCGGGTGTATAATTTGTTTGAACTAGTGCTTCAGTTGTCATTCCAATCCTTATGCTTTCTACTTTTTATCCAATCGACATCAATTCCATTGAATCCGTGTCCAGCGGCAACTCCACCAGAAAGGTAGTTCCTCCGGGACCGGTTTCTTTGATGACGATGTCACCTTTGTTGTCTTTAATAATGCCATACGCGGTGCTCAGTCCCAAACCGGTTCCCTTACCAGGGTCTTTGGTCGTAAAAAACGGATCAAATATCCGTAAACGATCTTCAGCCGGAATGCCGCACCCGGTATCTGTTATTTCCAGGCATGCTCTTTTCTGATCGTCACTTCGGTATGTTTTCAGCGTCAGAGTTCCGTTTGGATTCATGGCATCAATAGCGTTTATTACAAGATTTATAACAACCTGGCACATTTTGTTCTGGTCCGCCTTAACCATCATACACTCATCAGAAAACTCTTTTTGAGTAGTGAGATTCATAAACAGGCTTTGATCCCGAATCAGGCGAAGGCTTTCTTCTACCATGACATTTATTGAAAAACGTTCCTGCGATGTACCGGATTGACGGCTGTAGGCCAAAAGATTCTTCACGATCTCCCGGCATCGTTCCGCGTCCTCCAGAATATAGGTGATGTTTGACTGTAACGGGTGATCCGGTTCCATCTTTTCCTTCATCAGGTTGCCGTACATCAGGATGCCGGTTAAAGGGTTGTTGATTTCATGCGCAACCCCGGCCGCCAGCCTGCCCAGAGACGCCATTTTTTCGGATTGATCCAACTGGGACTGGGCGTCCTGCAGGGCCAATCGTTCCCGGATATCATTGTAAATCCCCATGGTCGCTGTTTCAGTATTGTCTCCTTCATAAATAATTGCCCCGGTCATTTCCACAGGAACAGCTTCTCCCCTGGCTGTCAGGATGTGGACATGGGTTGCCGGGAGTTTTCCGCGTCCCCCGTAATCATCATCCCGCAGTTTCTTCATAATTTCCCGGGCTACTCCCTGAGGGTACAAATCGACGACGCTGATATTTGCGGTATGATCGAAGTCATAGCCGAACAGTTCCTCAGCAGCTTCATTCATCAGCAGAATACGTCCAGACCGGTCCGCAGACAATATCGCACTGGCTGAGCTTTGAACGAGCCGGTTCATGAATACCCGAATGTCGTGTAGAACATTTTCCAGCGCCTTGGTCCGGGTCACATCCCGAATCGACTCTATCACATATATAACATTTCCGGCATCGTCCAGAATGGGGGAAAAGACCCGATCCTCCCAATACTTGCTACCATTTTGCCTCTCAATCTGTCTCAAAACGGAGTGGCCCACACCCTCGGCAATGGTTTTATCCAGGGGGCACGTTTCCTGGTGGCAAGGAAGATCAGGATCATCAAATAAATTGCGAAAAATTTCCTTGCAGGATTTTCCAACGACTTGGGATTTTAAAATATGATATTTTTCAAGCAGTTTCTGATTGACTGATACAACAGTGCCGTTACAGTCCATAATCAGGGTAGGGAAAGACAGTGAGTCAAAGACCCGTGGTCTCCAGTCAATTTTCTGTGGCAGTTTCAAATTCACTTTTTGGGTTCACTTTTGCCGGTTTTTGGTGTGCTGAACGCTTGTCCGAGGGCATTTTTGGCTTCGCGTGCCTTTCCTGCGGGGGTGATCAGATATACCGATGCACCGGTGCAGACAGCGGCAATAAGAGGCACTTTGCGTTCAGCCAGAACTGTTATTGCCGCATTCACAATGCCGTAGCGGTCCCCGTAATGCGGGCCCTGAAAATAAACTAGTTCCACCGGATTATCAATCCGCAGTCCTGAAAAGACACCGTCAGAATTATCAAGATTTATATCCATAGATTGAGCAGTCTGCATTTTATCCTCAACCGAGTTAATTTTCTCAACCCTTTTAAGGGATCTATCAAAAAGCAGATGAAGACGAAGACCTGACGGCAATGCCGGTCTTGAAAAAATCAATATCAGCGAACCATCTAACCTGGATGCGATTTTAGTCAGCCAGCTCTCTTTATCACAGATCCGGTTAAATTCCAAATCGAAAGAGATCAAACTCAGTCCGGTGCGTTCGGTTATATCGTAAGTCTTTATAATGGGTTCCCAGTAAACTGCAAAAGTTTCCATCAGATTTGCTTTACCCTGAATTCAGGCCGAAACGGCGCATGGTTTTCCGGCAGCGATACAATACGGCTAACAGCGGAAACCGCATTGTCGAGCTGGCGGTAATCGGTGGTTAGTGTCAGAGCCGAATGGGAGGATGCGATGCCATAAACCGGCAATCCATCCTGAACCATGGCAGATAAGATTTTTTCGATGAGCAAAAGCCTGGACTGATGAGGGAAAATTGTTATCGCACCGACCGGTGAAAGCATGTCGATGGCGGCTGCAAGCGGCAAAAGCGCGCGTTCGGCCAGCGCACGGTCTTCGGCTAAAATACAGCCGATTCCCGTCAGTTGATCATCCGTGGCATCCAGGGACACAATCGTTACATTGATCTTATGTTCAGCCAGACGGCTGAACATCTCATTTACGGAAAAATCAGAGTTCGGAAGCAGACGAATCTGGACCAGCTCCGAACTCAGTTTAAGGCCGCCAATGGGCAATTTGGATAGGGTCGGATTCATTGCTTAAGAAAGATAATCCCTGACAATTTCCATCAGCTTTTCCAGATCGACCGGTTTTGGGATATAGTCATCAGCCAGTGTGCTTTTACCTTCCCAGTGGGTATAGCTGGTGGAAGTCACAGCCTCAGCCACTGCGGTAAGCAGAAGGATAACAATGCCTTTGGTTTCTTCGGATTTCTTCAGCTCTTCGCAAAGTTGATAACCGGTTTTTCTCGGCATCATGACATCGAGAATGATTAAAGCCGGCCGATCTTTTTTGATCTGATCCATTGCTTCCACACCATCATAGGCTTTTGCCACCCGGAAATTTTCGCTTTCCAGCTTCATAGCCAGGGATTCGACCAGATCCGGATCATCGTCCACTACAAGAATAAGTTTTTTGTCACTCATGTTTTTATCTCCGTTTTATAATCCAATGTTAAACAGTATTAAAAAGATATGATTTTCAATTATCCGTAACTTTGTTTGAAGTTCGGATACTTCTTAAACCCCAATATCCGGGCGGGGATAAAGCCCTGCCCGTTCCACAATTTCCGGCACTTTCTGCTCCCATTCGATAGCCATGATATGAAATCCTGCGACACCTTTGACCTGTTTAAGGCGTTCGATGGTTTCCACACAGATTTTAATGCCTTCTTCAGCCTGTTTTTCCTTGGGAACACCGGCCATGCGGTCCACTACTTCCTGAGGAACATCCATGCCCGGCACTTTGTTTTTCATATACCGGGCCATACCTACAGTTTTAATAGGAGTAACACCGGCCAGAATATAAGTTTTTTCGTGGAGGCCGCGGCTTCGAACCCCTTCCATCCATTTCTCAAACTTGTCCAGATTATAAATGCACTGGGTCTGAATAAAATCTGCACCGGCAGCCACTTTTTTGGCCAGACGGGCAACCCGGAGTTCAAAAGGGTCGGCAAAGGGATTAGCAGCCGCACCTATAAACATTTTTGGTGCATTTTCAATATCCGCACCGCCCTGGAATTTTCCTTCATCCCGCATTTTTTTCACCATCTGTACAAACTGGATGGAGTCGATGTCATGAACGCTTGCAGCCATGGGATGATCGCCAAATTTCGGATGATCACCGGAAAGGCAAATCATGTTATTGATGTCATGGGAATACGCTCCGATAATATCGGATTGCATAGCCAGCCGGTTTCGATCACGCGTAACCATCTGAAGAATCGGGTGAAGACCCATCTGCCGTAAAATAACACCGGCTGCAAAGCTGGACATGCGAACCATGGCGGTTTGATTATCCGTGACATTGACCGCATCGACATAACCTCTTAGTAATTCGGCTTTTTGTCGGACCTTTTCCGGCACTGCTCCCCGCGGTGGGCCGCATTCCGATGTTACTGCAAGATTGCCGGATTTTAAAACTTTTTCGAGTACGCTTTCGGTTTTCATTCTGCCAAATCCTCTCTGATAATTTTGCGGGGGCCGGCGCCCCGTCCAGGTCTCCAATCCTTGGCCGGGATGATCCGTTCATACCGGTCTTCCAATCCCAGCGCCTTGAGCCGATCCCAGATCAACTGCCAGGCACAGTCAACGTCCGGGCTGATTTCACATTTCCCGGTCGTGGAACCGCCGCAGGGACCGTTCATCAACTGCTTTGAACACCTGCTGATCGGACAGATGCCTCCGGTAATGCCCAGCAGGCAGTCACCACATCCCTGGCACCGTTCGGCCCACACTCCCTGCCGTTCCGATGCGCCCATAAATTTTGTGTTGATCGCGGGAAACACCGGTTTATCCTTAAACCGGCGGCTTATCTCTTGTACACCGCACCCGCAGGCCATGGACATTATGGCATCCACACCATCGATCATAGGCGTAAGTTCTTCAATATATTCCGGATCACACTGACGTTCCAGGGTGTGCTCCCGAATCTGCAAATTTTTTCCCTGCTTGAGAAATGACATCTGCAACAATGAGGACAGTATGCCGACTTCCTTGCGACCACCGGCAGAACAAACCGTTACGCACTCGTTGCATCCGACCAGCAGAATTTTCTGAAAAGGCCGGATATATTCAATGATTTCCTCCAGGGGTTTAGGTTCCGCTGTAATCATTGTAATGGTAACTCCTTTGATATATGGACCGAGGCCTCGGACAACGGCCGGGTCAAATTTCGGATTGGGTTGGGTCCCAACTTCCGGATTTTTTCAGTGATTTGCCGGGCAATTTCAGCAAAACGCTCCCCCATCCCGGCGGACAGATTGACCATTTCCAGCCTTTGGCCGCCGATGCCGATATCGTCCAGCAATTTTTGGGTATATGCCACCCGTTTGGCTGCCCGGACATTACCGTTTTTAAAATGACAGTCTCCTTCCAGGCATCCTGCCACATAGACGCCATCAGCGCCGCCTTCAAATGCCTTCAGAATATGGATCGTATCCACTTTTCCGGAGCACGGAACGCGGACTATTTTAACATTGGCCGGATAACATAATCGCAGACTTCCGGCCATGTCCGCAGCAGTATATGCGCAATAATGACAGCAAAATGCTATAATAACCGGTTCAAATTTTTCCATTATGCCACCATCCTTTCCAGCAATCCGTATATTTTTGCCAGAATCTGGTCATCTTCAAACTGCATTAATTGAATAGCCTTGGCCGGACATTCAGAGGCGCACACGCCGCAGCCATGACATTTGGACGGATCAATTTCCGAATAGCCGTCCGCATTGATAAATGGAACCCCAAACGGACAGGCCCGTACGCAAACAAGACAGGCCGCACATTTTTTGGAATCGACCCGGGCAATAGCTGCTCCGATGCTGATGCTGTCACGGCTGAGAAGTGTCTGGGCTCTGGCAGCCGAAGCCTCAGCCTGAGCAATACTTTCCCTGATAGACCGTGGAGAATGCGCGGTTCCGGCCATGAAAAACCCGGGCTTGGAAAAATCAACGGGCCGCAGCTTGATATGGTCTTCCAGATAATACCCATCCGGGGTTCGGGGAATTTTAAAAATTGCTGCCAGATCTTCGCTTGATTCATCATCACTGATAAAGCCGGTGCTCAGCAGCAATACATCAGCAGTCACCTCAATACGGCGCCCCAGTATCGGGTCGGTAAAGGCGACTTCCACGAGTTTTTCCGCTTCTCTGACTTCGGGAGGTTGGGCTGCTTCATACCGGACAAAGATAACACCACGCTCCCTGGCGGTCTGATAATAGTCTTCCTGAAATCCGTAGGTTCGCATATCCCTATACAGAATGAAAATACGTGCTTCGGGATTGATATCCAGAATCCTGAGAGCATTTTTGATAGCTGTCTGGCAGCAGATCCTGGAGCAGTTGGGGTTATCCGGCAGTCGGGAGCCCACACACTGAATCATAACCACATTGTTCCAGTCGGACACCTTAGCAGGCATGTCCTCCAGCAGCGCATCAGCATCCAGCTGGGTCATTACTGCCGCATGACGGCCGAGCAAATATCCTTCCGGACGGTTGGGCAGCGCGCCTGTTGCCAGAATCGTTATGCCATGGCTGATCTGCCGGTAAAACATCCGGGCTCCGACCTGCATTCCGGTTTTAAACATACCCGGCATGCCGCTGTGATCAACGATAAATGCATTAAGTATCACCTGAATATTGGGATGGGACAAAGTTTTTTGAATCAGATCCTGAATAAATAGCTGAACATCTTTGCCGTCCAGGGTTTTTCGTACAAGATTGGCTACGCCTCCAAGCATGGAATGCCGCTCTGCCAGAAAAACCTTAAATCCTTGATCGGCCAATCTCATAGATGCGCTCATGCCCGCTACGCCTCCGCCCACGACCAGAATATCCCGGTTGACTGGCAAGCGGTTATCCGCAAGGGCCCTGGCCTTTTTCACCGACTGAACCGATGCCCATATCAACTGCCTGGCCTTGGCAGTGGCTTCTTTTGGCATATCCTTATGAACCCATGTATCCTGATCCCGAAGGTTGGTGATTTCCAGCAGGTATTTATTCAGCCCGCTGCGCCGAAGCAAATCCTGAAACCGCGTTTCGTGCGTTCGGGGCGAACATCCGCCGATTACCACCCGATTGAGTTTGTATCTGACAATCGCCTCCTCGATATGCTTCATGGATTCACGGCTGCACCCGTGTCCTACACCCTCCGCAATGGCAACTCCCGGAAGCTTTGCGGCAAATGCCCCCAGTTCGGAAACATCAATCACGCCGCCGATATTTTCTCCACAGTCGCAGATAAACACTCCTACCCGTGGATCTTCTTCGGTCACATTTCTTTCGGAAACAAATTCGCTGTCGCCCTCGGAGATTGCCGCTGCTGCCGGAACATGAGTTGCGGCCATGCAGGCTGAGGCGCTGGCCTGAATCATGGTTTCAGGAATATCCTTAGGACCTTCAAACATACCACAGACATAAACACCGCTTCGGGATGTGACAACCGGATCGAAACCGTCGGTTTGCGCGAATCCGTGTCCATTCAGCTCGATTCCAAGGCAAGTGGCAGTCTGCCGGAGGTCATTTGTTATCCGAAAGCCGGTGGACAGAACCACCATATCAAACAACTCTTCCTTAAGCGTGCTGGAATCCTCAGTCGCAAAGGTGATGCTGAGCTGATCCTGTCCGTTTTTTCGGAATACGCTGTGCGGACGGCTTCGAACAAACCGCACACCGGATGTGTTACGGCTGCGGTCATAATAGCGTTCATAGTCCTTGCCGAAAGTTCGGATGTCCATATAAAATATCGCAGTATCAATACTGTCTTCAAAGCGCTCTTTGGTCACCATGGCCTCTTTAAGTGCAAACATGCAGCAAACGCCTGAGCAATAGGACACGGCGCCTTTTTGAAGCCCCCGGGATCCCACACACTGAATCCAGGCGATTTTAGCTGGAATCCGGCCGTCTGAAGGACAGACCAGCTTGCCCTGAGTAGGCCCGGAAGCCGACAGAATGCGTTCGTATTCCAGGCTTGTCACTACATCGGGATCATGGCCATAACTGAAACTGTCTAATCCGGCCGGATCAAATATTTCTGCGCCCTGTGCAAGTACTACTGACGCCACCTGGAGCCTGACTTCACGTTCCGGATCATCAGCAAGAATGGCGCCTGCCGGACAGCATGCAATAACTGCCTGAGGATTGGAACAACGGCTCATGTTAATAGAAAATGCCTGGGGGGTGGCCTGGGGATAGCGCATACAGGTTGGTGCCCGATGATCAAGGCCCGGATTGAAATCCACACACTCAGGAAACTGCTTGCGGCATTCCCCGCAGGCGGTGCATCTATCCATGTCGATATGACGGGGAGATGTTACCAGTGTTGCGGTAAAATTTCCGGGCTCACCGTCCAGGCTTACGATTTTTGTCAGGGTCATCAATTGAATATACTGGTTTCGACTGCTCTCTGACAGAGTCGGAGAGAGGGTGCAAAGGTCGCAGTTATTGGTCGGAAAAGTCCGGTCCAGAAGCGTCATCAGTCCTCCGATAGCATTTGCCTTATCGATCAGAACTACATTTTTCCGAGCTTCAGCCAGATCCAGCGCCGTGCGAATACCCCCGACCCCGCCGCCGATCACCAGAACCCTGTCAATAGTTTGAATTGGGTCTGTTTTTTTCATATTTCTCTTTTTCTTTTTTGAGGGTTGCATGTCAAATACCTGCCGCATCCAGAATGGCTGACAGGCGGTGTTCCCATCCCATGGCCTGAATAAGAACGCCCTGCGCCATTTTTCGAAGCTGAGCAATGGTTTCTCCGGCGATTTTGATGCCTTCCATTTCACGGTCCGGCGATTTTCGAATGCGTCGGATGATCTCTTCGGAAATATGCGCACCAGGTTCATTAGTTGCGATATACCTGGCAACCGCCACCGATTTGATCAAAAAGACTGTGGGAATCACCGGTACACCGAGATCTGAGGCTTTCTGCATGAATTTCTTAAACTCATTTATGTCAAACACCGGCGGTGTTATGATAAATTCTGCTCCTGCGGCAATTTTATCCTTTGCCATATTCAGTTCGCTGTTCATCCCGGCATCATCCGCAAACGGCGAGAGCCGGCAGCCGGTATGAAATTCGGGCTGTCCGTCCAGATCAAACTCTGCCAGGTCTTTTCCGGCCTGAAGGGACCGGATTGCGGCGAGCAAACCCAGCTCATCAAGATCATCAACCGGAATCGCCGTCCGATGGTCGCTATTAGCCATGTCATCTCCCTGGACCACGATGAGATTTTTGATACCCAGAACATGGGCGGCCAACAAATCGCCTTGAAGGGCCATCCGGTTTCGGTCCCGTCCATAGATATGTATGATTGCCTCTATTCCCTGCTGTTGAATCAGAACAGCGCCGGCAAGTGCGCTCATTCGCATCACGCCGTTGTCCATGTCAGGGACAACAATGCTGTCAATACGTCCCTTAATGCGCTTGGCGTCAGTAATAAACCGCGAAATGTCAACGCCTTTCGGTGTGTTCATTTCCGCCAGAACGACGAATTCTCCGTTTTGTAATCGTTTTTGAATAGTCATGTTTTTTCCCTTCTTATTTCAACGGCTTGACGTCTATCGGGTTTCTTTTTTCCAAACGTACTTTCATGTTTTCCATGTCTGTTGTTTGATGTTCCCTGCAAATAACTTCGTAGGATGCATCAGGCAATATTCGAAGCAGGTCCCTCTGCATGTCCGGATCACATCCGGTGATTTCCATGATCTGGCAGGGTTTCATCTGCTGATATATCAAAGACACCTTCAATAAAGAGAATGGGGAGATAATTCCTCGAACATCCAGCATGTAGTCGACTTGTCCCTTCACTCTGAAGTTCCTCCTATTTTACAGCGGTTAGAGCAAGATTCGGACCATTCCAAAAAATACTTTTTAGCTTTTATCTGTTTTTATCTGATATCATTAGGTTAACTAAATTATTACCAAGGTGAATCATATAAACTGCTTGCTCTGAAATTGTTAAACTGATAAAAATTTGTCCTTTACATGTGTTAAACCTTTACAGGATGTTTTACAGTTATGTCTGAACAGGAATTGGACCGGTATTGGAAAACGGTGGTGAACACCATTCAAGATGGTATAATGATCGTCAGCACCCGCGGTGCCATTGTCTCTGTAAACCGTGCCTTCGAAAAAATGACAGGCTACAATCAGGATGAGCTGCTTGGCAGGGAGTGCGGCATTTTGGAATGCAACGGATGCAAGGGGCAAAATTATTCTGCGGACAAACCATGGTGTGATTTGTTTCGTTTTGGAGAGTTGAACACGCGTAAATGCACCATCCGCGCCAGAGACGGACGGATTATTAATGTGGTGCAGAATGCATCGCTTTTGAAAGACAGCTCCGGAAGCGTGATCGGCGCTGTGGGCACACTTACGGATATTTCCGATTTAATTGAAAAAGATATCCAGATCGAGGCATTCCGCCAGGAATTGCGATCCCGGGATGGATTTCACGGCATTATCGGAGTCAGTCCGTCCATGCGTCAGACTTTTGATATGATTGAAAATGCTGCATTCTCAGATGCACCGGTCATTGTTTACGGAGAAAGCGGCGTCGGGAAAGAGCTGGTAGCACAGGCCATCCATGAAATAGGAGAGCGCCGCAATGGTCCGTTTGTCAAGGTCAACTGCGCCAGCCTGACAGATTCCCTGTTGGAAAGTGAACTGTTCGGGCATGTTCGAGGCGCCTATACGGGGGCAATCCGGGATCGTGTAGGCCGGTTTGAAACCGCATCCGGAGGGGATATTTTTCTGGATGAGATCGGAGATCTGCCGTTGATAACCCAGATCAAACTGTTGCGCGTACTGGAGGAGAAAAGCGTTGAACGGGTGGGCACTAACGCCCCGATTCCCGTTGATGTACGAATCATTTCAGCGACTAACTGGGATTTGCCCAAGCTGGTGGAACTGGGCAAATTTCGAAAGGATTTCTTTTTTCGCATTAATGTAATTCCGATTCATCTGCCTCCCTTACGCGATCGCATGGAAGACATTCCGCTTCTGGCAGAAACATTTTTTCAGAAAATCCGGTTGAAAAGCGATAAGAACATCAAAGGAATCAGCAAACAGGCGATGGATGTCCTGATGTACTATGACTGGCCGGGCAATGTCCGGGAGCTGAAAAGTGCATTTGAATACGCTTTTGTGGCCTGCCACGACGAACTGATTCTACCCGGCCATCTGCCACCGGCTATTTATCGGGAAAAGGGCCCTGGCAGACCCGAACCCAGACGGACCTCTTTCAACATGCGGGAAATTGAAAAGCAGGAACTTATTGAAGCACTTAATAAAACCGGCAGCAACCAGTCCAAAGCCGCAGACCTGCTGGGGGTTTCCCGGGTCACCATCTATAACCGGATGAAGCGATATGGCATCAACGCCACCCGACATGTTGAAACCTCCTGATGTTGTATGTTATTGGTTATTCCCTGTTCCTGATTAAAAAATATTATTAAATCAAACTTGATGAAACGGAAATGATGATATGATCAATTATACTATTCTTCTGATTAATTTCGATGAGGATATCCATAAAGTACTTGGTGAATCACTTGCCGGTGTCGGCTACAAGTTTGTTGCTGCCGAAAACATGGAAACTGCTTTTGATCTTATAGGCAGAAAAAAGCTTAATATTGTTATTGCCGATATTATAATGTCGGATACAAAAAGCATTGAACTGATTGATAAGATGAAAAAAAAGTTTCCCGATGCTGAATTTCTGTTTATTGTGGAAAATGATGATCTTCAAGCGGCCTTAAAGGGTCTTAAGAATAGCGCCTCAAATTTTTTAATCAAACCGGTAAATATAGAATTACTGATAATTTCAATAAAAAGAGCGGTAGAACTAGTCAGATTGCGTGAGAATCTTAAATTTTACAATGATAATGAAATAATGTGCGATGTCCTTATTAACCAGATGATTCATGAAGAAGTAATAAAGATTGCTCCGGACTACAAGATTCAGGATATAAATAACGCGATGTTAAACAAGCTAGGAATCAATCGGGAAGATGCCATAGGAAAGTTTTGCTATGAAATTACTCATCACCGCGATATTCCGTGCTCCGGTTTTGAACATCCCTGTCCGCTTGTAGAATCTATTGAGAATAGAAGCTCTTCTCAGGCAACTCATATTCATCTGGATAAAGATAGTAATGAAATATATTGTCTGATATCCTGCTATCCTTTGATTGAAAATGAAAAAGTAACTGGTGTAATTGAATTGTCAAGAGATGTTACCCGTGATGTAAAGACTCAGAAATCCATGCTGCAACAGGACAAACTGGCTTCCATAGGCAGGCTTGCAGCAGGTGTGGCACATGAAATAAACAATCCTCTTACAACCATTTTGACGACAGCCATGCTGATTCAGGAAGATCTTCAAAAAGACAACCCCATTTATCAGGAACTGGACATTATCTCCAGTGAGACTTTGCGTTGCCGTAAAATTGTTACCAGCCTTTTAAATTTTGCCCGCCAATCCAAACCAGAAAAAAAGCAATATGATATCTGTGAGATTATGGAAGAGTGCGCTTTGCTTACCAGGAAACAAGCTGCTTTTAAAAATATCACAATTAATTTTAATTGTACTGATTCAATACCAAAGCTGCTTTTTGACAAAGGGCAAATTGAGCAGGCGGTTATCAATCTGGTATTAAATGCTACTGATGCAGTAGATCCCGGAGGAAGTATAACTTTGTCCGTTTCGTATAAATCAGCTAAAGATCAAGTCATAATAATGGTCAGCGATACAGGTAATGGGATACCTTTTGAAGTAATAGATAAAATATTTGATCCTTTTTTCTCTACAAAAGAGGATGGTACCGGGCTTGGTTTATCCATCACAAGCGGTATTATTGAGCAGCATGGCGGTGCTATTGATGTGAGCAGCAAACCGGGGCATGGAACTACATTTACCATAGTACTTCCTACAGGTTTGAAGGAAAAATAATGAATGATAAACTTCCCAGGGTATTGATTGTTGATGATGAAGTAAATATCGGCAATGCCTGCTTAAAGATTCTGGCAAAAAATGATCTTGAAGTCCATTATGTCCAAAATGGATATGATGCACTTGCTATGATGAAAACAGTCCCTTTTGATGTAGTGATAACGGATCTTAAGATGAGCCGTATGGGAGGTATGGAATTATTAAGAAGTATAAAAGAGAAATACCCTGATACAAAAGTGATTATCATTACCGGATATGCATCGATTTCATCGGCTGTTGAGGTTATGAAACTTGGAGCTTTTGATTACCTGCCTAAACCTTTTACTCCTGTTGAGCTTCGTTCGGTTGTCCGGCAGGCGCTTTCTGCAAGACATATACATACAAAACAACCCATACATGAATCAGCCGGACAGATCAAAAGACTTTCTCACCAGCTTATAGGAAAAAATCCCAAAATCCGGCAGGTAGTTTCAATGATACAGAAAGTAGCTCCAACTGATTCAACGGTTCTGATTTACGGGGAAAGTGGTACAGGAAAAGAGCTTGTTGCCCGTGCAGTACATGCCAACAGCAATCGGAAGGAAGAAGTGTTTTTTGCAGTGGATTGCGGAACTTTGTCTGACAATCTTTTATCCAGTGAATTATTCGGTCATGTGAAGGGGGCCTTTACCGGTGCATATCAGGATAAAGACGGCATATTTAAGCGTGCAAATAAAGGTACTGTGTTTTTAGATGAAATCAGCAACATCAGTTATGAAATTCAGGGGAAACTTTTACGGTTCCTTGAAAACAGGGAGTTTATTCCTGTAGGCGGAGATAAAGTTCAAAAAGTAGATATACGCTTGATTTTTGCTACTAACCAGGATCTTGCAAAAATGGTTGAAGATAAAATATTCCGCAAAGACTTTTACTACCGTATTATGGTATATCCGATAAATACTCCACCATTGCGCGAGATACTTTCAGATCTTCCGGAAATTTCGGAACGTTTTTTAAAGCTTTTTAGCGAACAAATTAATAAATTGGTTAAAGCTATTGCACCTGAAGCGTTGCAGAGGCTTATGTCATATAACTGGCCTGGAAATGTACGCCAGCTGAAAAACGTTATAGAAAGGGCGGTAATTCTTTGTGAAGGAGAAATCCTTGAATCAAATCATTTTCCTGAGATAGAAGTTTTTGCTGATAGCAATGAGCCGGAATCTATAATCATCAATCCGGAGAACCTGCTTGCTGTAACGCCAGTGACCAATGAAGAGTTAAAACAAAAAAAGCAAGAACTAAGACAACAGGTTTCACAACAGCTTGAAAGAAATTTTATATTAAACGCACTAACACAACATAACTGGAATGTAACTCTTGCGGCGGAAAAAACCGGTATTCAGCGTACGAATTTTCAGGCCCTGATGAAAAAACATAAAATTCTCAGGCAGCCTAAAAAGAACCTTTCTTAATTAACCAACTCGTTTTTTGTACACTGTATATTTTTTTTGTACACACTTGATTACAATATATTTCTATAAGAACATACAAATTCCTCCCATTGTTTTATAAATTTCGTATATCTTTTCTATACACTTTTTAAAAAATCACATCACAAGCAAATCATATAAATAATTGAAATGCTATGCAAAACAGCGTTTATGATTTTTTGGCATATATTCTGCTTTAAAATAAAGTAAAAATTTAATTCAATTTTAAAATTTAATATCAATTTATATATAAAACACACCACAAGATAAGGAGGAGCGATATGGAACCTATGCCAAGAATTATGGTTGTTGATGATGAACAAGGCATTTGCCAGAATGTAGTAAAAATATTATCCAAAAATAATTATGATGTGTCTTGTGCACTTAGTGCCAAAGAAGCCCTGGATAAAATGTCTGAAGAGTCCTATTCGCTTGTTATTTCTGATCTTGTAATGCCTGAAATGAACGGACTGGAGCTGTTAAAAAAGGTAAAAAAAGATTATCCGGAAATGAAGTCTTTAATGATGACAGCTTATGCTTCTACCGACACGGCCATGAAAGCCATCCGGCTGGGCGCACTTGACTATCTGCCTAAACCTTTTACTCCTGATGAACTGAGAAGCACTGTTTCCCATGCATTGAAAGGCGATCTGCCAAAGGTTCAGGCACCTGCTGAAGAAGTTGAAACCATAGATGTAATTGATTTTGATATGCCCTTTGAAGCAGAGGAAGTAGCCAAATATACCGGTGAAGAATATGTGAAAAGTCTTGGGCCTTCAGATATGCCTGTTGTTGAGGCTAAGCCTATTGAAACGCTGGAGCATTATTGCAAGACTGGTGACATGGTGTGCGAGAT
This sequence comes from Pseudomonadota bacterium, assembly GCA_018817425.1. Lineage (NCBI taxonomy): Bacteria > Pseudomonadati > Pseudomonadota > Pseudomonadota bacterium. The sequence continues at coordinate 17,863 of JAHITX010000123.1, read as the reverse complement.
TTTCAAGAAGCTTGGAGCAACCTGTAAAGCAGGTGTAAAAACAAGTGCATGCCCACAGAAAAAGAAAAAACAATCATCCGGGAAAACCAGGAAAACAGATACATCCCAACTCATTGGAGTTGATATGCCTTTTAATTATGATGAAGTAATATCTGTCACCGGACCTGAATATGTAACCAATCTTCATCATGAGGGGCTTTCTTTTGTACCGTATGAAACATTAAAGAAAACAGTAGCAGGTCTCAAACTAAAAAATGGTGGGATGATTGATGTTGACATGCCATTTGACCGAAATGAAGTAGAAAAGGCAACCGGCAAAGAATATGTCGAAACCCTTGGGCGTTCTGACACTCCTGTAGTTGAGGTGAAAATGGAGCAACCTGTAGAGAATTACTGCCTTCTTGGAGAGATGGTTTGCGATATATTTAAAAAGCTGGGAAATACCTGCAAGGCAGGAGTAAAATCAAACCTTTGCCCGCAGAAGAAAAAAGCCAAAAAGGTTTCGGGAGATGTAGCACCAAAGCAGGATATCAAAAAGTTGATTGGTATTGATATGCCGTTTGAATTTGAAGAAGTTGCCCAGGCTGCAGGTGTTGAATATGCCATGAACCTCCAGCCGGATGGCACTTCTATGATACCTTATGAACAACTTAAAAAGAATGTTGCTGCTCTTCTTGAAAAAAGCGAAAAGGCAGATCGTATCAAACAAATAGATGCTGATTTGTCAAACACCGTTCTTATCATAGACGATGAAGTTGCTGTAAATAACAATATGCGTAAGATTTTGGCCAAAAAAGGTTATAAGATTGATCAGGCTTCGGACAAGAATCAGGCTATTGAAAAAATCAGCTCAGGTCACTACGGTCTGGTTCTGCTTGATCTTAGAATACCTGGTGTTGAAGGGCTTGAGCTTTTAAAGGCTGTAAGAACTAATCAGCCTGATGCAAGAGTGATAATCGTTACAGGTTATGCAAGCATAGAAACTGCTGTTGAAGCTGCCAGATTCGGTGCTGTAGATTACATAGCCAAACCATTTACTCCTGCCGAACTGAGAACCGCAACCGAAAAAGCGTTACGTATCGCAGCATAACTATTTTCAGAAGGCCCCTTTAGCTTAGGGGCCTTCTGAAAAACAGCTTTTGTTTTTCAAAACCTTGATACTGATAAAAAGCTTATCAAACCAGGGTTTTTCTAAGTAGGACTTAAAACATCTCCTCATACATTTTTTTTGATAGGACACTTATCGGTCCACTCTTTTATTCAATTCATAGAGCCTAAGCATCTTCAATTAACTAACTATCAGGCAACCGTATTCCAATGGCTTTAAATATAAATAATTATTGCATAAAACCACAATTATTCTTGACAAATAGTTAATTACTAAGGAGAATACTTAACTATATTATGCTCTTTTTCTTTAATTCAAGCGATCAAAAAGCTATTTCGTATGGCTAACGGGGGAAAGCACAATGATAGTTGACACATCAAAAACTATGGATCGCACTGGGAAATATTATTCATATATTCCTATCTTACTTTATATAATTCTTACAATAGGCATTATCGCAGCAGGATATTTTTACTATAGCAATCAGGAGAAAAATTTCCGGGCCGGTGTGGAAAGCCAGCTTTCTTCTATTGCGGATTTGAAAGTGTCGGAAATTGTGAATTGGAGAAAGGAACGTCTGGGAGATGCCTCTGTATATTATAAAAATGACAATTTTGCCTCTCTGGTAAGTAAATATCTTGAAAAACCCCTTGACACTGATGCAAAAAAGAGACTGAAGACATGGCTTAGCAAGATTCGGACTTCCTATCAGTATAACCGGGTATTTTTAACAGATGTCAGTGGTATAGTGCGTGCGTCTGATCCGGAATCAATAGAACCGATTTCTCCCCATCTTCTGCGGGATATTACTGCAGTACTTGACTCAGGTAAAGTGACTTTTCTTGGTTTCCATCGGGATTCGCCAGGGAGTCCTATTTACCAATCGATCCTTGTTCCTATCTTATATGAAGAAAATGGTAATCTTCCTTTGGGCGTTCTTGTCTTTCGAATAAATCCTGATACATATCTTTATCCTTTAATTCAATCATGGCCAGTATACAGTCTAACTGCTGAAACTCTTTTAATCAGGAGAGATGCAGGTGATGTGCTATTCTTAAACGAGCTAAGATTCCAAAAAAAAACAAGTCTTAACCTGAGAATTCCCATAAACCCAAAAAGTGATTTGCCTGCTTCTAAAGCAGCTTTGGGAATTGAAGGAATAGTTGAAGGAATAGACTACCGCGGAGTACCGGTGGTTGCTTTTGTGCGGTCTATACCCGATTCCCCCTGGTTTATTGTCTCAAAAATGGATAAAACTGAAATATATGCGCCACTAAAAGAACAATTATGGGTAATAATTATCCTTATCGGTTCTTTGCTTGCCGGAACCGGTATTGGAATAGGTCTGATCTGGCGTCGCAGGCAGTCCAGGTTCTATCAGGAGAAATATGAAGCAGCAGAGGCTTTGCGGGCAAGTGAAGATCGCTATCGCAGCGTACTTGATAGTATGATGGAAGGTTGCGAGATTGTAGGTTTTGACTGGCGCTATCTTTATGTAAACGAAGAAACTGTCAGACAATGCCGCCGCACTAAAGATGAATTGCTTGGTCATACAATAATGGATGTGTTTCCCGGTATCAAAGATACTAAGGCGTTTGCTGTTATGAAAAAATGTATGGATGCCGGCAGTTCTGTTTCCATGGAAAATGAATTTACTTATCCTGATGGTGATAAGGCATGGTTTTATATGAGCATCCAGCCTGTTCCAGAAGGAATCTTTATGCTTTCAATGGATATTACGGGAAAAAAACAGGCTGAAGAGCGGGCAAATCATTTAAACGCTATAATCAAAGCGATTAGAAAAGTCAACCAGCTCATAACCAAGGAGAAAGATCGTGACCTTCTGGTAAAAGGTGCATGTGAGAATCTTGTTGCAACCCGTGGCTTCGCAAGCGCATGGATCTTACTTTTGGACTCATCCGGAAAACCCATACATATTGCAGAGTCAGGCCTCGGGGAAAAATTCGGGCAATTGAAAAATTTTCTTAAAAGGAGTCAATTTCCCCAATGCATACGAAAAGCTCTGGCCCAAAGCGAAGTTGTGATCACAACAAACAGGCCCATTGAATGTTCGGATTGCCCCATTTTACCCATTTATACAGGTAATGCATCTTTTTGTGTAAAACTTGAGTACGGCGGAAAAGTCTATGGGATTCTTACAGATTTAGTGCCTCAATCCTTTTCCCTGGATCAGGAAGAACAGGCCTTATTTCACGAGGTTGCAGATGACATTGCCTTCGGTCTTTACAATATTGAGCAGGAAGAAAAACAAAGGGAAATAGTCAAAGAGTTAAGCTATTCTGAAGCAAGATACAGAACCCTGTTTGAAGGTGCAGCCGAAGGTATTTTAATAATTGATATGGAAAACAGGGAATTCCAGTATGCTAATCCGGCTATATGCAAGATGCTGGGATATACGCAGGATGAATTAAAAAAAATGAATGTTATGGACATTCACCCCCAAAATGACTTTGACAGTTTTATTCCGGAATTTACAGAGCTGGAGAGAAAGAGTGGGGGGATGGTAAAAAATATCCCATGTATCAAAAAAGATGGGGCAATCATCTATGCAGATTTTAATACAACACTTACATCGATCGATGGAATCCCTTGCAATGTGGGTTTTATTACAGATGTTACAGAAAGAAAGAAATCCGATGATGCACTCAAAGAGAGCCAAGAGCGGTTTAAGATTCTGTTTGAATATGCACCCGATGCTATTTACCTGCATGATCTTGAAGGCAGGTTTATTGACTGCAACTTGGCTGCAGAGAAGATGATAGGTTACAGCAAAGAAGAACTCATAGGGAAGTCTTTAGCGGAATTATCGCTGATTCCACAGGAATCAGCCGAAAAAGCAGCAAAATTTTTAGATAAAAATGCCCAGGGTCTTCCTGCCGGGCCGGAAGAATTTATTACCAATCGAAAAGACGGAAAGCAGAATTATGCTGAATTCAGGACGTTCCCTCTGGAAATAAAAGGCCGGAAAATGGTGATGGGTGTTGCCAGGGATGTTTCAGAAAGAAAGAATCTGGAAGAGCAGTTGCGGCAGTCTCAGAAGCTTGAGGCTATCGGCATTCTATCCGGGGGAATTGCACATGACTTTAATAACCTTCTTACAACGATAATGGGAAATTCAGAGTTGATTCTTATGGGTCTTCCAAAGGGTGATCCATTGCGGGAAGAGATAGAAGAGATCAAGGTTGCCGGTGAACGTGCCGCTACACTGACCCGGCAACTTTTAGCTTTTAGTCGGAAGCAGGTTCTTCAACCCGCGGTAGTAAACCTCAATGAAATAGCGTTGGATATGGAAAAGATGCTTTGCCGGATGATTGGAGAAAACATTGAACTGAAAACAATTTTATCTCCGGATTTGGGACAAATTGAGGTTGATGAGAGTCAGATTGAGCAGGTTATAATGAATCTTGTGGTAAATGCCAGAGATGCCATGCCGGAGGGCGGAAAGATTACAATAGAAACAGGAAATATAAATATAGACGAAGAATATGCAAACGCTCACGTGTCTGTAAAACCAGGCTCTTATATAATGTTAAGTATAAGCGATACGGGAGTAGGTATCCCAAAAGAAAATCAAGCCCATATTTTTGAACCGTTTTATACAACAAAGGGAAAAGGGAAGGGAACGGGCCTCGGTCTTTCCACCGTTTACGGTATCATAAAGCAAAGTAATGGTAATATCTGGCTTTACAGCGAGCCTGGAAAAGGAACCGCATTCAAAATTTATTTGCCCCGTGTTGAAAAACCGGTATCGGAAATGGAACGCAAGGCTAAAGCAACAGATTCCTTGACCGGTTCGGAAACCATTCTTGTTGTGGAGGATGATGAGATGGTGATTAATTTTATAATAAAAGTACTCAAGGGATATGGTTATAAAGTTCTGACAGCTTTAAACGGGGAAGAAGCTATTAAAGTTTCCGAAGACTATCATGGCCCCATTCACCTTATATTAACGGACGTTATCATGCCCGGAATAAACAGCCGGGACATGGAGGAAGAATTAAAATCATATAGACCTGAATTGTCAGTACTTTATATGTCCGGCTACACGGATAATGCTATTGTACATCATGGGGTGCTTGATCCGGGAAAGATATTTATAGCTAAACCCTTCTCACCCGAGTCTTTGGGACGCAAAGTGAGAGAAGTATTGAAGAAAATAGAAACTTGAGAAAGAAACTATGAAAAAAGTTAAAATAGCATATGCTGCCCACAAATTCGGGTTGTATGTGGCGTTCATATTTTTGTTTTTTATATGTTTTGGGTATTCGCTTGCAGTGGCAGATGATCAAGTCCTGACTGTCGGGGTCTATGAAAATGCGCCCAAAATTTTCATTTCAGAGTCCGGCAAACCTTCCGGTATATTTATTGATATAATAGAGCATATTGCAAATAGTGAAGGTTGGCATCTCCGCTATGTACACGGTACCTGGGGCGAGGGTTTGAAACGCCTGGAAAAGGGGGAAATCGATCTTATGCCTGATGTTGCCTATACGGCGGATCGTGCAGGAATCTTTTCCTTTCACAAGGTTCCGGTTTTGTCCTCATGGTTTCAGGTGTATGCCCGCAAAGACAGCAAGATCCGATCCATACTGGATCTGAACGGTAAGCGGGTTGCGGTTTTGGAGCGTTCGGTTCAGCAGGATGTGTTTAATCAGCTTGCTTCCGGTTTCGGGTTAAATACTACTATAATTTCACTGCCTGATTACCAAACCGTTTTTAAGAAGGTTGCCGAAGGTGAGGCTGATGCTGCCATATCTAATAGCTTCTATGGGCTTATGCATGCAAAGGAATATGGTCTTGAAGATACAGCGGTTATTTTCTATCCCTCCAATCTCTTTTTTGCAGCACCCAAAGCTACTAACCAAAAAATATTGAACGCTATTGATGTTCATCTCATAAATCTGAAAAAAGACACACAGTCGATATACTACCAGTCCCTTAAACAATGGATTTCTGAAGAGGTGCGGTTAAAATTGCCGGATTGGGTTAAAGTCATTGGTCTTGTTGCGGCCATTGTTCTGCTCATAAGTCTGGCGGGAAGCATAGTTTTGAAATATCAAGTGAATGCCCGTACCCGGGAATTGCGTGCAAATGAACAAAAATATCGCGAACTGGTGATGCTGGCTAACAGTATCATCCTGCGCTGGTCGTGCGATGGGCATATTTCTTTTTTAAATGATTTCGGCCTGAAATTTTTCGGCTATAAGGAAACGGAGATTCTTGGCCGGCATGTGATAGGAACCATAGTACCGGAAAATGAGAGTACGGGCAGAGATTTACGCCCGCTGATGGAAGAGATTCTATCTGATCCGCAAAAATTTGAGCGTAATATCAATGAGAACATGCGCCGCAATGGCGAACGGGTATGGATTGACTGGACAAACAAAGTGGTGTTCGATGAGCAGGGACAGATAAAAGAGGTTTTGAGCATTGGCTCCGACATAACCGACCAAAAGCAAGCTGAGGAACAAATTCACAGGCTCAATGATGAATTGCGACTGCACGCTGAGGTCCTCGAGCAAAGTGTGGCCGATCGCACCGCAGAGTTGCTTATTGCCAAGGAACGGGCGGAATCCTCCGATAGGATCAAATCCGCCTTTCTGGCTACCATGTCCCATGAATTGCGTACGCCGCTTAATTCCATCATCGGATTTACCGGTATTATGCTCCAGGAACTGGCAGGGCCTATCAACGAAGAGCAGTATAAGCAATTGAAAATGGTGCAAAGCAGTTCCCGCCATCTTCTGTCTTTGATCAACGATGTGCTTGACATTTCTAAAATCGAGGCAGGTCAATTGGAGCTTTCCGTTGCATCCTTTGAATTGAAGCCGACCATTGAAAAAATGGTCAAATTGGTTTTGCCTATGGCCGAAAAGAAGGGGCTTGATCTAAGGGTTGACATTGCAGATGATATCAAAACCGCAACAACGGATCAGCGTCGTCTGGAACAGATAATACTTAATCTGCTAAACAATGCAGTAAAATTTACAGAAAAAGGATATGTCAGTATTTCATGCCGCATTGAAAATGATAAATATCTTCTGTCTGTTTCAGATACCGGCATCGGCATGCGGCCTGAAGAACTCTCCGGCCTTTTTCAACCTTTCCACCAGATCGATACCGGGCTTACACGCAAACACGAGGGTACAGGTCTGGGGCTTTCCATATGCAAGAAACTGCTGGATATGATGGGTGGAACTATAGATGTCCGGAGCCAATGGGGCAAGGGCAGCATTTTCACCATACGATTTCCGGAACAGGCTGGAGGTTTACCATGAGCAATACTTTGTTGATTATTGAAGACAATCAGCAGAATTTTTACATGATGCGTTTTCTGCTTGAAAAAAACGGTTTTACGGTAATTGGTGCTGAAAACGGCCGGAAGGGTATTGACAAGGCTCTGCAACACAAGCCCAAAGCAATATTGCTGGATATTCAGCTTCCTGAAATGGACGGATATGCTGTCGCCACTGAACTCAAGAAACACAAAGAACTGGAGAACGTGCCCATTATTGCGGTTACTTCTTATGCCATGGTTGGGGATCGGGAACAGATCCTGGCGGCCGGTGCCGCAGGTTACATCGAAAAACCGATTGATCCTGAGACTTTTGCAGAAGAAATCAGGAGATATTTGTGATTGGCGATTTGTGATTGGCGATTTGTGATTGTTGATTTGTGATTGTTGATTTGTGATTGGCGATATGTGATTGTTGATATGTGATTGGCGATTTGTGATTGTTGCTTGTGAAATCCATAAATCGAAAAGCATCAATCTATAAGGAGGGTTGTTTGGATTCCGAAGAGTTGAAAAAGAGAACAAAAGAGTTTGCTCATCGTTGTGTGAAGCTTGCTGTTGCCTTGCCAAAAACGACGCTCGGAAGACATTTAGAGCGTCAGTTGACGCGGTGTTCCACTTCCGTTGCGGCAAACTACCGGGCGACACTACACTCACAGTCTAAGGCAGCATTCATTGCCAAGATAAGCATCGTGATAGAAGAGTCAGATGAATCCGAATTCTGGCTCGAGTTTATAATGGATGAAAAATTGATGACAAAGGAAAAGGTTTTGCCTCTTTTCAAAGAGGGACATGAATTGACATCAATATTTGTTGCAACTAGAAAGACCTCACAGAATCGAAAGCAACACGATTTGTGATTTAGGATTTGCGATTGGGAAACAGCTTTTAAATCAACAATCGCAAATCAAAAATACCAAAGGAAGGAGGAAAATAATGAAAATTCTCATCGTAGATGACATGGAAGAAAACCTTTACCTCCTGGAAGTACTGCTCAAGGGTAACGGCCATGATGTCGAGGCGGCGGCAAATGGTGCAGAGGCGCTTGAAAAGCTCAATGCCGGGGAGATCGAGCTGATCATCAGCGATATTCTCATGCCTGTAATGGACGGATTTCAGTTATGCCGAATAGTCAAAACAGATGAGAATTTGTGTCATATTCCGTTCATCATTTATACTGCCACATACACCGGCCCGCAGGATCAGGAATTTGCCATCAGGATCGGTGCGGACAGGTTCATTTTAAAGCCATGTGAGCCGGATGTATTTATGGAGGCTATTCGTGATGTAATGATGACCGCCAGGAGTTGTAGTATTGCTTTAGCGCCGGTTCCGGTGGATGAAGATGAAATGTTCAAGCTTTACAGTGAACGTTTAGTAAGAAAGCTTGAACAGAAGATGATGGAATTGGAAAGAGAAGTCCAGGTGCGGCGAGAGGCCGAAAAAGCCCTTCGCGAAAGCGAAGCAAGATTGATTGAAGCACAGAGATTGGCAAGGATGGGTGATTTTACCTGGGACGTGGAAACCGGAAAACTCACCTGGTCCGATGCGCTGTTTGATCTGCTTGGCTACGATAAATCCGATGCTTTCGATTATGTCAAAGTCAACGAGAAAATCCATCATCCGGATGATCTGGCACATGTGACTAAATGGCTTAATAACTGTATTGCATCCGGTCAGGACAAACTGCTTCCACATGAGTACCGGATCATTCGCAAAGACGGTGAGATTTTATTTGTCCGTACTGTAGGCAATATCAGGCAAAGGCCGGGGAAAAAACCCGAAATTTTTGCAACGGTTCAGGACATTACGGAGCGGAAGCAAGCTGAAGAAGATCGAAAGAGTTTGGAACAGCAGCTCCTGCAATCTCAGAAGCTTGAGGCTGTCGGCCTTCTGTCAGGAGGAATTGCCCATGACTTCAACAATCTTCTCACAACGATTATAGGAAATTCGGATCTGGTCCTTATTGGCATTCCGGAGGATGATCCGTTGCGTGAAAATATTGAGCAGATCAGAGCTGCCGGGGAACGATCCGCCACATTGACCCGTCAACTCTTAGCTTTCAGCCGGAAGCAGGTTCTTCAACCCGCGGTAATCAATCTTAATGCAATAGCTTTGGATATGAAAAAAATGCTTTGCCGGATGATTGGAGAAGATATTGAACTGAAAACATTACTTACCCCTGATTTAGGGCATGTAGAGGCCGATAAGGGTCAGATCGAGCAGGTTATAATGAATCTTGTGGTAAATGCCAGGGATGCCATGCCTAAGGGTGGAAAGATTACCATAGAGACGGAAAATATATATATAGACGAAGAATATGCAAACGCTCATGTGGCAGTAAAACCAGGCTCTTATGTATTGTTAAGTATAAGCGATACGGGAGTAGGTATCCCAAAAGAAAATCAAGCCCATATTTTTGAGCCGTTTTTTACAACAAAGGGAAAAGGGAAGGGAACCGGGCTGGGTCTTTCCACCGTTTACGGTATAATAAAGCAAAGCAGCGGAAATATATGGGTTTACAGCGAGCCTGAAAAAGGAACCACATTCAAGATTTATCTGCCCCGGGTCGGGAAACCGTCATCTAAAACAGAGCGGAAGGCTAAAACAACAGATTCCCTGACCGGTTCGGAAACTATTCTTGTTGTGGAGGATGATGAGTTGGTACTTAATTTTATAGTAAAAGTTCTCCATGGCTATGGTTATAAAATTCTGGCAGCCGCAAACGGAGAAGAAGCTGTTAAAGTTTCCGGAGATTATAAGGGCCCCATTCACCTCATATTAACGGATGTTATCATGCCGGGAATAAGCAGCCTGAACATGGAGCAAAAATTAAAAGCCTGTAGGCCGGAAGTGTTGGTCATTTATATGTCAGGCTACATGGATAATAGTATTGTACATCATGGGGTTCTTGATCCTGGAAAAACATTTATAGCTAAACCCTTTTCACCCGAGTCTTTGGGACGTAAAGTGAGAGAAGTGCTTCAGGGAGAAATCGCAAATAACAAATAACAAATAAATAACAAATTTCAAAATACAAAATACAAAAAAATCACAAATGACAAATCGCAAATAACAAACAAGGGGAAAACACAAATAACAAATGACAGATAATAAACCTGTATATGATCTTTAAGCAGAAAGGAAGCAAAAGAAAGCGCTTACTGGCTCAGGTTAATTCATGAATCCAATCAGATAAAGAATGCAAATGAAGCCCTAAATTTGATGCAGGAAGCAAACGAACTGAAAAAGATTCTTTCATCAATACTTGAGAAAAGCAAATAGTTAAGATCATTGATTGTCAGCCCCCCTTGTTATTTGAGCTTTCATTGTAACTTGGTTATTGATTTTTAGGATTTGGAGTTTGGATTTTCATTGTAACTTGATGCTTGTTATTTGGGATTTAATATTTAGCTTCAAACGTTTCCCTTCATCTTAAGTTTTACCTGAAATTGATAAAAAGTGCTGCACGGCAATGGTATTTGCTTGATTATAACACAAATTGAAATTTTGAATTTTTGGGATGGAGTCTTTTATGACGACAACAAAACCAACCTATCAAGAATCAGAACAAAATATTGCTGAGCTTGACCTATGTTCTATCATCAATGTTGAAGAACTCCGAACGATCATGGAAGATTTTTATAATCTGACTCATATGGCGACAGCCGTACTTGATCTGAAAGGGAATGTAATCGAAGCTACTGGATGGCAGGATATATGTACCAAATTTCATAGAATATATCCCAAAACAGCTTGCAATTGCACCGAAAGCGATCTTTTTTTAGCTAAAAATCTAAAACCCGGAGAATATATCAATTATAAATGCAAAAACGGTTTATGGGATGTTGTTACACCTTTGTATGTTGGGGAGAATCATTTAGGAAATATATATACCGGGCAATTTTTTTATGATGATGAAGAAATCGATGAAGAGTTTTTTATCAAACAGGCAGAAACATGCGGATTTGACAAAGATCTCTATTTGGATGCATTACGACGTGTGCCAAGGATTAACCGGAAAACCGTTAATTATCTTATGCAGTTTTTAGTTAAGTTTACTAAATATATTTCCAGAATTGGTTCCGTTAACATACAACTTGAAAAGGAAATTTGTGAACGCAAGCGGACGGAAAAGGCGCATTGGGACAGCGAATCCTTTATCAAGTCGGTCATGGACAACCTGCCGATAGGAATAGCTGTGCATTCAGTTGAACTTCCTGCCGTAAAGTTTGAATATATGAACGACAACTTTTTCAAGTTACACCGAACAACAAGAGAAGCACTTGCCGACCCTGACGCTTTTTGGATTGCCGCTTATGAGGACCATGAGTTCAGGGAAGAAATCAAAAAGAGGGTAATGGATGATTACGCCAGTGGTGACCCGGCGCAGTTACATTGGGAAGATGTGCCGATTACCCGTAAAGGTGAAGAGACCTCTTTTATTTCTGCGCAAAATGTGCCGGTTCCAAATAAGTCATTGATGATATCGACCGTTTGGGATGTTACAGATAGGAAGCATGTTGAGCTTAGCTTAAAGGAAAGCGAATCAAGATTTCGGGAATTGTTTGAAAACCTTTATGATGGTGTTGCTGTTTATGCGGTTGAAAATGATGGGAAGGATTTTCGGTTTGTTGATATTAATCTATCCGGCCAGGTACTTTCCAAGGTTAAAAAGGAAAATGCCATCGGCAAATCAATAACCAGTTTGTTTCCGGGTATCAGGGAATTGGGCCTTTTTGAAGTTTTACAGCGTGTGTACCGGACAGGAAAAACAGAGCGGCTGCCGATGGCTCATTATATGGATGGCAGGATTTCCCAATGGGTAGACAATACGGTTTTCAAACTGCCCTCAGGAGAGATTGTAGCCGTTTACAGAGATGAGTCTGACAGATATATTGCTGAAGAAGCGCTGAAAGAACGCGAAAGACTTTTAACCGAAGTCGGCAAAATTGCAAAAATCGGTGGTTGGGAAATGGATCTTACTACCAGCATGTCCAAATGGACACAGGGTACCTACGATATTGTTGAAATTGATTATGATCAGCCCATTCCCGGCCCGGATGAACACATTGAGTATTATCTTCCCGAATACCGGTCTCTGGTTTCTGATGCAATGCAGGCGCTGATTGAAGATGATCGGCCATTGGATTTTGAAGCGCAGTTGCAAACTGCAAAGGGCAATATTAAATGGTGCCGTGCAATCGGGCGGGCAATAAGAGAGAAAGGTTGCTGTATTAAAGTGTATGGCACTTTCCAGGATATTACCGACCGCAAAAAAACAGAGGAGGAGATTCATAAACTAAACAGGGATCTGGAATTGCGTGTTCGGCAGCGTACTGCCCAGCTTGAAGATGTTAACAAGGAGCTTGAAGATTTTGTATATTCCATATCCCATGATTTGCGGGCGCCCCTGCGTTCCATCGGCGGTTTTGCCGAAATCATTGACCGCAGGCATAAAGCGTCTTTAAATGAAGAAGGCCAGCACTATTTCGGTAATATTGTGAAGGCAAGCAGGCAAATGGATGGGTTGATTGATGATCTGCTTCAATTTTCCCGTTTGGGACGTAAGGCTATAAAATCCGAAAGTGTTTTGCTTGACAAAGCTTTTAAAGCAGCAATTGAGACACTTGCAGATCAAATAAATAAAACAGACACTCGTATCCTTCTTCCTGAAAAGATGCCGGCTGTTCAGGGTGATTTTAAACTAATAACCCATGTTTTTATCAACCTTCTGGAAAATGCCATAAAATACCATAAACCGGATGAAACACCGATTATTGATGTTGGGCTGGAAGTTAGCGATCAATACATTGTGCTATCAATTGCCGACAACGGAATAGGTATTGCACCGGAGTATCATGAAAAAATATTTAATATATTCCAGAGACTTCATAGCCAGGCAGATTATCCGGGAACGGGTATTGGTTTGGCTGCTGTTAAAAAAGCGCTTCAGATTATGGATGGACGGGTCTGGGTTGAATCGGAGCCGGACAAAGGAAGCGTTTTTAAGATAAAACTTTTAAAGCCAATAAGCACATAAATAACTGGCAACTACTCAGGTTCACAGTTCAAGGGTTCACGGTTCAAGGTTAGAGAACGGTTAGAATTGAACATTTTGAAGACCTCAAGGCAATCAACCGTGAACTGTGAACCGTGAACCAAACAACCTGAGTAGTTACAATAACCGAATGAATTAGGAGAAGACCGCAATGATAAAACCTGCTTCAATACTTCTGGTGGAAGATAACCCGATGGATGTTGAACTGATCGTTGATGCGTTTAAAGAGGCCAGATTGGGGAATAAAATTCAGGTGGTCAGGAACGGAAAAGAAGCGCTTGAATTTATGTTTGGCGAAGGAAAATATTCTGACCGCAATCAATATCCATTGCCGGATATCATTTTGCTGGATCTAAAGATGCCGGGAATTGACGGCCATGAAGTACTAAAGACGATTAAAGAAACCGAAAAACTAAAACGCCTGCCTGTAATTATTCTTACTTCTTCAAGGGACGAAGGAGACAGAGCCATGAGCTATGACAATGGTGCAAACAGCTATCTTGTAAAACCGGTTTCTTTTGGAGAGTTTTTGGAAGTAGTCAAAAAAGTTTCCGATTACTGGCTAACGCTAAATGTGGAGCCGCCGATGGAGTAATGGGGAATAGAAAATTGAATAATGAATATTGAATAATGAATAATGAATAATGAATAATGAATAATGAATAATGAAAATTGAATAATGAATAATGAATATTGAAAATTGAATATTGAATATTGAATAATGAATATTGAAAGTTGAATAATGAATATTGAAAATTGAGGCAAAATGAAAGACGAGGATTTGAAAAACAGAACAAAGGAGTTTGCCCATAGATGTGTTAAATTGGCTTTGGCATTGCCGAAGGGCCGACTGGAGAACCATATTGCCGGCCAGTTAATCCGTTGCTCTACATCTGTAGCTGCCCCAACTACAGAGCATCCTGCTTAGCGCAATCCAAGGCAAGTTTTATAGCAAAGATCAGCATAGTTCTGGAAGAATCGGACGAGGCTTCATTTTGGCTGGAATTTATTGTCGATGAAAGACTGGAGAAATCTGATCGTGTTGAACAACTTCTGAATGAGTCAAAGGAACTGACAGCAATTTTTTATGCCAGTCGCAAAACAGCCAGAAGAAATTGAATAATGAACAAGGAGAAATGAATAATGAAAAATTGAATATTGAAGATTGAATAATGAAGATTGGAAATTGAAAAATGAAAGACGAGGAATGGAGCGAAGCGACACCGCAAATTTTCAATATACAATTTTCAATATTGAATATTAAACGGAGCGACACCACAAATTTTCAATATACAATTTAAAACGGAGCGATACTACAATTATTCAATTTTCAATATACAATATTCAATACTAAACGGAGTTACCATCATGAACAACAAAATCAGAATACTTTACATCGATGATTACGAACTTGATCGTGAATTGGTCAAAGATGTTCTGGAAAAGGAGCATGGCGGATTTGAAGTCACGGAAGCTTCCGATAAGCATGAATTTGAGGCGCTGTTAAAAAATCGTGAGTTTGATCTTGTTTTAAGCGATTTTAACATTGCCGGGTTTGAGGGGCTTGAGGTTTTAGAGACTGTCCAGGCACATGATTCAGGCATTCCGGTCATTATCGTTACCGGAACAGGCTCCGAAGAAATTGCAGTTAAGGCGCTTAAACAGGGTGCATCCGATTATGTAATCAAGCGCCCCAAGCATATCCGGAAATTGCCGCAAACCATTTTTGCCGCAATCGAAAAACAGACTCTGGAAGAACAGCGCAGGAAAGCCGAATTCTTTCTAAAGGAAAGCGAGAAGAAATACCGATCCTTATTCGAGAACATGATGAACGGATATGCTTATTGCAGGATGATATTTGAGCAAAGCAGGCCGCAGGATTATATTTATCTTGATGTTAACAGGGCTTTTGAAACATTGACAGGTCTAAAAAAGGCTTTGGGAAAAAGGGTATCTGAAGTTATTCCGGGCTTACGTGAGGCCGATCCTGAGTTGTTTGAACGTTTAGGCCGTGTTGCACTGACCGGCATACCTGAGGCCTTTGAAATATATATACGAACATTATCAAAGTGGTTTTTTATCTCAGTTTATAGCCCGAAAAAAGAGCACTTTGTGGTTATATTTGATGTTATTGATGAACGTAAGCAGGCGGAAGATGCCCTGCGGGAGAGCGAAGACAAATTTAAGCATATATTTGAACATTCAGTTATTGGGCAATCAATAACGTTTCCTTCCGGTGAAATGCAGGCAAACAAGGCTTTCAATATGTTGCTTGGTTATTTACAGGATGAATTAAAAAACTTGAGATGGCAAGATATTACCCATCCTGATGATGTTGAATTTTCCAAAAAAGTTGTTGATTTACTTCTTTCCGGTAAAAAGGATTCCGAACGATTATCAAAAAGATATTTTCACAAGAATGGTTCCGTTATCTGGGCTGATGTAAGCACAACATTACGAAGGGACAGGGAAGGAAAACCTCTTTATCTAATGTCCACGATAAGTGACATTACCAAACAAAAAATTGTGGAGGAGGCGCTGCACGTTGAACAAGAACGCTTTTCCAAAGCATTTCGTGCCAGCCCCAATCCCATGACGATCAGTAGGATGGCAGACGGCACAATTATTGAGGTTAACGAAATCTGGATAGAAACTTTTGGCCACAGCCGGGCCGAATCGGTTGGTAAAACTTCGGTTTCACTTGGTATCTGGGGAGATCCGGCAAATCGCAAAAAAGCAATGCAAAAACTACAGGAAACAGGCTCACTACGTAATTACGAAATAGATTTGTGGCGTAAGTCAGGCGAAGCCCGGCATGTTCTTTTGTCGATTGAATGTTTTGAAATAGAGAGCGAACAATATCTGATAGCCATTGTGCAGGATATTACAGAACGGAAGAAAATAGAAGAGGAACTTTTAAAATCCCGAAAACTTGAATCCATTGGAATTCTTGCAGGAGGCATTGCACACGATTTCAATAATATCCTGACCTCGATTATCGGCAATATTGCCTTGGCCAGAATGCAGACAAAGCGTGATGATGAAAGATTTGAGCTGTTAAGTGAAGCTGAGGCAGCTTCTGCAAAGGCTCAGGCACTGACCAAACAACTACTGACTTTTGCCAGGGGGGGTGCCCCTTTAAAAGAGATTGCTTCGATAAAAGAAATTGTAGAAGAATCCTCACTCTTTGTATTGAGAGGCTCACAATCAAGTTGCGAGTTTTTTATGGCAGAAGACCTCTGGGTGGTTGAAGTTGATGTTGGGCAGATCAGTCAGGTCATCAATAATATTGTGATTAATGCAAATCAGGCCATGCCGGAGGGCGGGATTATCAGAGTTGCGGCGGAGAATGTAATAATAAACGAAACGCATGGCTTGCCGCTCAATCCGGGCAGGTATGTCAGGTTATCCATCAAAGACCAGGGAGTAGGTATCGCCGAAAAGTATTATTCAAATATATTTGATCCATATTTTACCACAAAACAGGAGGGAAGCGGCCTTGGGTTAACCACGACCTATTCCATCATCAAAAAGCATGATGGCTATATTACCGTACAATCCCGGTTGGGAGTTGGCACAACATTTAACATCTATCTGCCGGCCTCTGAAAAATCTGTGCCCGAAAAAGAGGAAGCCAGGCTAATAACCGGTCATGGCAGGATTCTGGTAATGGATGATGATGAGTCATTAAGAAAAACAGTTGGGAAAATTCTGCAAAAATTGGGTTACGAACCGGAATTCGCAAAAGATGGTACTGAAGCTATTGAGATGTATAAAAAAGCCAAAGAATCCAAAAAGCCTTATGATGCCGTTATCCTGGATTTGACAATTCCAGGCCAAATGGGCGGACAAGAGGCGATTAAGAAATTGCTGGAGATAGATCCTGAAGTTAAAGCTATTGTCTCCAGCGGTTATTCCGAAGATACAGTTTTGTCGAATTTTAAGGAATACGGTTTTAAGGGTATAATGCCTAAACCTTTTGAAGCCCAATCATTGAGCAAGGTATTGTTTGAAGTACTTTGTGGGGGAAATGACAAATCACAAGTCATAAATAACAAATAACAAAATACAAATCACAAACAAATTGTAATGACCAAAATAGGGAGCCATTTCCAAAACGCCCCATTTTGGCCGATCTTAAGCGTTGGACTCAAATTTCGCACGAAGTTACAAGTAGTGAAGCATCAGCACTAACCTTTAGCGTTATCCTCGAAATACTAAATGTATTTTTGAGGTAGAAATTTTCTCCGGCCTTGAGCTTGACCAAACTGAAACGTTTTGAAAGTGGTTCGGAAGTCAAATGCTTCTTGCAAATTCCCCCTTAGCAAAGGGGGATAAAGGGGGTTGTGCTAAGTTAATTAATATATAAAGACTATGT